>JBGSII010000494.1:0-2715 GCA_041742555.1 Ilumatobacteraceae bacterium | reverse complement strand
CCACACCGACCAGGTGCTCGCGGCGATCGGCGAGGCTGCTCACCGAGCCGCCGCCACGGCTCGCGCCGAGCTCGCTACCTTGGCACCGTGAGGCAGATCTTCAACTGGCGGTTCGTCGCTGCGCTCGCTGCCCTGGCGGCGCTCGCACTGCTCGCCCGGGCGATCCTCACCGACGACGACTCGATCGAGGCCGTGATCGAACCCGACGTGATCGAACGACGAATCGACCTGATCGAGCCGATCGAGTCGGTGACCACGTCGGGGGCGTTCGCCGTCACACCGGCTGGGGTGACGACGGGATTCCTCGAGATGACGCTCGACGCCGAACGAGTGCTGCGGATCGCGCCCGGTACGTACGGCGAACTCGAGTGCGACGTCCTGACGACCCCTGGCGAGTGTGCGGTGTTCGCCGACATGCTCGGCGACGCCGTCGTGTGGTTCACGGTGCTGCCGATGGCGCCGCGCTCGACGGTCGAGTTGCCACCGATCCTCGATCTCAACGACGGCTTCGCCGTCTTCGAGAACGGCTGGCGTCTCCCCTACGCGCCGGTGATCGAACGCGAGTGCGACGGCGAGGACATCCCGACCTTCAGCGACTTCCTTCGCCGGTTCGGCCCCGACAGCGTGACGATCGTCGACCTCGAGACCCGGCAGGTCACCGCAGCGCGTTGTGGTGGGCCGACGGCCGGGTGACGCGGCGTCAGCCGGCAACAGCGTTCGCCGCCGCCAGGCCCGAGTTGTGTGCGGCTTCGACTCGCGGGCCGGCGAAGGCGTCTCCGCCGAGCACGACCGATCCGTCGTTCGCGATCCAACAGGGGTCGGGCCACGGTGTCCTCGGCGTCGCGAACCGCCACTTCTTGACCTGCGCCTCGATGACCGCTGCGTCGCCGAGCCATGGCTGGACCAGGTCGAGCAGCGTGCTGCGGAGCACGTCGAGGTCGTCGTCCCAGTGCGCCTCGCTCCACGACGCCGAGGCGTGCACCGTGATCGCCGGCGTGACACTGACGCCCTTGGCCTGGTTGTCGGCGAGGAAGCTCAGCTCGGGTGACGGTGACTGGACACCACCAGGGGTCGCGATCGCGGGAGACCGGTCGAGCGCCGCCAGCAGCGCGATCGTGCGGTCGTACTCGGTGCGCATCAGCGATTCGTCCAAGTCGATGCTCGAGTCGGCGAGCAGTGCAAAGGCCTGCGGGAGCGGGGTGGTGACGATCACCGCGTCGGTGCGATGCACGGTGCCGTCGTCGATCACGACATCCCACGGCGCCCCCGTGCCGACGCTCGAGCGCCGGACGCTGAACGCCATCGTCGAACATCGCACGTCGAGCCCGCTGGCGAGGTCCTTCGCGAGCGAGGTCATCCCCGATCGTGCGACGTACCGCGGATGGCCGTCGTCGGCGGCGAACCCGCGGGTCCAGACGGCGACGAGCCCGCGATCGACCCAGTCGTCGACCTGTCGCTGGAACGCCGGCGTCCTTGCCGTGAAGAACTGCGCGCCATGGTCGATGGTGGCGGTTCCGATCCGGCGGGTCGCGAGCCGGCCGCCCGGCGACCGTCCCTTGTCGACGGTGAGCACCTCGGCACCGGATTCGACGAGACGCCGCCCGGCGACGAGTCCACAGATGCCTGCCCCGATGATGACGACGCGCATCTCGAGGGTCTACCGGACTCAGCCGGCGAGCGCAGCGTCGAGCTGGTGTTGTTCGGCTCGCCGTGCCTGGTACGCCCGCTCGGCGCGCCCGAGGAATTCGAGCAGCACCTTGTTGAAGGTCGTCGCGTGTTCGACCATGAACCCGTGCGCGGCCCCACTGATCACGACCAGTTCGGCGGTGGGGATGGTGGCGGCGAGGTCCTCGCTGTCGCCCCGCGGCGTCAAGATGTCCTGGTTGCCGACGAGCACGAGCGTGGGCACGTCGATGGTGGGCAGCAGTTCGATCAGCTCCCGGTGCGATTCGCCAGCTGCCAGGATGGCATCGCACTGTGCGGCGAACGCGTGTGCCGGTCCACCGAGTGCGAGCGGCCCGAGCCAGCCGATCGCCGGCAGCAGGCGACGGAACGAGCGTGGCCCGATCATCCACCGGGCAGCATCCTTGCCCATCGATCCGATCCCGCGTGCGAGGGCCTCGTCGCGCCAGCTGGTGAGCAGCTCTTCGCGCCAGGGGTGGTTTCGTCCAGCGGTGCACGCCAACGTCACCGAGCGGGTCCGCTCCGGGTACTTCACGGCGATGATCTGGCTGATCGCACCGCCCATCGACGCACCGACCACATGGGCGGTTTCCTCGCCGGCATGGTCCAGCACGGCGATCGCGTCGTCGGCCATCTGCTCGAGCGAGTACCGGCCGTGTGGCTTGTCGCTTCGGCCGGCGCCTCGATTGTCGAGGGCGATGCCGCGGTACCAGGGAGCGGTGGCGAGCCGCTGGAGGTCCCAGCCGTGTTTGTCGGCACCGAGTCCCTGGATGAACAGGATCGGAGCACCGTTGGGACGGCCCGTGATCCTGTAGTGGATGCGGGTGCCGTCCGTGCTTCTGACGTAGGTCATCAGGCGCCTCCGAGTCCGCTGAGCGGGAGCCAGTCGATCGGGGTGCCGGTGCGGAGGTCGCCGAGCTCTGCGAGCAGCAGCTCGATGTCGCGTCCGACCTGATCAGCGAGTTCGAGTTCGCTGAGCGGGCCCCGCCGTCGACGCGGCGGGCGTGACGCCGTTCCGATCTCGAGGCGCGC
>JBGSII010000493.1:0-7515 GCA_041742555.1 Ilumatobacteraceae bacterium | reverse complement strand
CGCGGCGCTCGCGCAGCAGCATCCCGGCCTCGTCGCGGCTGCCGTGATGGAGGACCCGCCACTCGGCCTCCCCGCGAGCCGAGTGGGTGGCGATGACGGCGCCGGAGCGCTGGAGGGCAACGCATTGCTCGAGTCGTTCCGCCTGATCCGTGAGTCCGCGCCGCAGCTCCAGGCATCCGGGATCACGGCCGAGGTCCTCTCTGGCATCCTCGGCTCCGCGCCGACCGCGTCGGGGGGCACGTTCAGCGAGTTGCTCCATCCCGACGGGATCTTCTCGATGGCGGGTGCACTGCTCGCCGTCGACGCCAGTGTGCTCGACCCCGTGCTCACCGGCACGATTCGCTCGTTCCTCGACCCCGAGGTGCCCTTCGGTGTGCCGTCGTTGATCGTGTGCGCCGACCCGTCGAAACCCGATGCCGTCGCCGACCTCGCCCTCGCCCAACACTTCGCGGACATCTCGCCGAGCACCGAGTTCGTGGTCCTCGACGGTGCGGGACATCTGATTCACGACGAACTCGCATCGCGCGACCGGTTCCGCGCCGTCGCCCTCGGGTTCCTCGAACGCGTTGCTGCTGCGAGCTGACCCTCTCGGCGACCACGTCGTGTCGCCCGCCAGACGCGATGATGGCGCGATGGGTGTCGTCACGAGTCACGTGCGCGCACATCGTCGATCTCTCGCTGTGACGTATGGCGCCGCCGTCGTCGAGAACACCTTCGAGTTGCTGTACCCGTTCGCGATCGGGCTGGCCGTCGACGGACTGCTCGACGACACGTGGGGTGGGGTCATCGTGTTCGTGGGGATCTCGCTCGCCCACACCGCGGTGAGCGTCTCGCGACAATGGTACGACACCCGTTCGTTCAACCGTCTGTACGCGGAGATGGCGACCGATCTCGTCGAAGAACAGCGATCTGAGGGCGTGCCGACAACGGCGGTGGTTGCGCGGACGGCCCTTGCAGGGGAGTACGTCGACTTCCTCGAGCGGGACGTGCCGATGGCGATCGGTGCTGCGTTTGCGGTGTTCGGCTCGCTCGTGATGCTGTTCCTCTACGACTGGGTGATCGGCGTCGCCGCAGCGTTCGTCGCGCTCCCGGTCGTCATCTTGAACCGGCGGCTGATGCGTCGCTCGGGCCGGATGTATCGCAGGCTCAACGACCAGAGCGAACTCGAGGTCACATTGATCGAGGCGGCACCGACGGACGAGGTTCGGGGGCACTTCCACCTGCTCGCTCGGCAGTGGATCCGTCTTTCCGACGCCGAGGCGGTGAGCTGGGGGCTCGTCGACGTGATCGCGGTCGGGCTGTCGGTCTTCGCGCTGGTCCGCACTACTGGCACCGTGTTCGAGGTCGGCGCCATCTTCGCCACGATCGCGTACGTGTGGGCGTACATCGGTGGCTTCGACGAGGTGCCAGGCGTGTTGCAACGTCTGTCGAATCTGAGCGACATCCGGCGCCGCATCGACGTGATCGAGTCGGGCCGCGATCCCGGCATCGAGCCGACGTGACCGTGCTCTGCGCCCGCACGGGGCGGCAGCTGTCGCAGCCGGCGGCCGTATCCTCACCGTCGTGATCGAGATCTCCCGCAGTGCCGTCGCGCAGATGATCGGGGCCGCTCTCGACGCGTACCCGCTCGAGGCCTGCGGTCTCATCGCCGGACCGCCGGCGATCGGAGGGGGAGCGGGCGACCGGGCGCCGGTCTTCTACCCGTGCCGGAATGCTGCTGCGTCCGCCCGCGTCTACACCATCGACCCGAAGGATCATCTCCGAGCCGAACAGGACGCCGACGATCGAGATCTGGAGATCAACGGGGTGGTGCACAGCCACACCCACTCCGAGCCCTACCCGAGCCCGACCGACGTCGCCGCAGCCCCCGATCCGTCGTGGCATTACGTGATCATCAGCCTCAAGCGTGAAGCCCCCGAGGTCCGCAGTTTTCGGATCGTCGACGGCGTCATCACCGAAGAACCCGTCGCCATCGTCTGAACTGTCACACCGTGCCGGGTCAAACGTGACAGTTGGCCGCGTGTGGACCCGCCCGGATCCCCGGGGTACGATTCCCGATAGAAACCATCGGATTAGTCGGAATGCTTCCGGGTCCGGCGGTGTTGGGAGAACCGTGACGAACACTCTGAACCCGAACGTCACGATGCCGGGTCATCTGCCGGGTTTCGTGAACGACAGCGTGCTCGACATGATCGGCAACACCCCGATGGTCGAGGTGTCCAATCTGTCGCCGAACCCGAACGTGCGCATCCTCGCAAAGATGGAGATGCAGAACCCGTTCGGCTCGGTCAAGGACCGCATCGCGAAGTCGATGATCGAGTCCGCCGAGAAGGACGGGCGCCTGTTGCCCGGCCAGACGATCCTCGAGCCGTCGTCGGGGAACACCGGCATCGCGCTCGCAGCGATCGCGGGTATCAAGGGGTATCCGATCAAGATCCTGATGCCGACCAGCGTGTCGATCGAGCGTCGCCAGATGCTCGAGGTGTTCGGTGCCGAACTCATCCTCACGCCGGGCGAGGAGGGTTCGAACGGTGCGGTCGCGCGGGCGCTCGCCCTCGCGGCCGAACATCCCGACTGGTACTTCCCGTACCAGTACGCCAACGACGCCAACCCGCGTGCGCATTACGAGGGCACCGGCCCCGAGATCCTCCGCGACGTCCCCGAGATGACCCACTTCGTCGCCGGGCTCGGCACCAGCGGCACGTTGATGGGTGCTGGTCGGTTCTTCAAGGAGCAGAATCCCGACATCCAGGTCGTCGCGGTCGAACCACCACTCGGCGAGCGCGTCGAGGGGCTGCGGAACATCGGCGAGGGTTACATCCCACCGGTGTTCGAGAACTGGAACGGCTTCGACATCCTCGACCGCAAGCGCGTCGTTCGTCCCCGAGAGTCGATCGAATGGACCCGACGGCTCGTGCACGAATGTGGGATCTTCGCCGGGATCTCCGCAGGGGCCGCCCTTGCCGGCGCTGCGAAGGTCGCCAGCCAGATCGACAGCGGCACCATCGTGTTCATCGTGTGCGACGGGGGCTGGAAGTACCTGTCGACGGGCGCCTACACCGACGACCTCGACGCCGCCGAAGCCAAGGCCGAAGAGATCATCTACTTCTGACGGGCGGCGGGCGCGAGCACGCTCGGCCCTAACTCAGACTTTGCCGTAGGGGTCGTACGGATCGAGCGGCAGGCGTTCGAGCTGGATCTCGTTCCCCACGCCGTGAGTCGCCGCGAGCTCGACGGCGAGCCGGAGGGCCACATCGTCCTCGACGGCCCAACCGGTCGAGTCGAAGACCGTCACCTGGTGTCGCCGGTCCTCGTACTCGTCCGAGCGCTGCACGAGTTCGCTGAGCGATGGTCCGATGCAGTCAGGTGACACCTGCTGGCACTCTCCTTCGAGGAGGCACTGCTCCAACGCGTCGGGCACGACGAACGATCGATTGACGAACGCCGATGGCAGCTCGAGCTTGCCCGGGAAGTCGGCACCGACCGCGTTGACGTGCAACCACGCTCGGGTCTCGCAGTCGTCGATGACCGGACCGGCACCGATGTCCACCGACGTGCACGTGCACAGCACGTCGACCTCACCCAGGATCGTCGACGCTCGTTCGGACCCCGACGTGTCGATGTCGAGGTCGAGGAAGGCGGCGCGCGCCGGGAACGACGCGGCGACGTCGACGTCGACATCGAATCCGATCACTCGCTCGACCGTTCGCACGCGGCTGATGGCGTGGAGCTGTGTCACGGCCTGGGCCCCCAGGCCCACCAAGCCGACCGTGATCGGGCCTCGATGGCCGAGCAGTTCGGTTGCGAGGCCGGACGCCGCGCCGGTGCGAATTGCCGTGAGCAGGGTGGCATCGGCGACGGCGACGAGATGCCCAGACTCGGTGTCCCACATCGAGGAGGTTGCGATCACCGACGGAAGCGCGCGCTGCACGGGGTTGGCCGGGTGATACCCCACCATCTTCACGACGACAGGACCTCCCACCTCGTGGGTGGGCATCCATTCGATCAGGCCGAGGTCGGGTTTGTCGTACCGGAACCCGTCGCGGGCCCGAAACTCGATGTCGCCGGAGGAGTGGTCCATGAAGCGGGCACGAAGCCTCTCGATCATCAGATCCATGAACTCGTCGCGCCCGACGATGTCCAGGAGTCGGCTCATGTCGTTTCCCGCGAGGATCCTGGTCTTCATCGCAGCGGAGAGTAGGGCCGCTCTCAGCCAGACGTCTCGTGGAGCTCTGAACTCGTCGTCGGCGAACCGTCGGGATCCCGCCGTCGCGAGCGCTACAGCACGGCGGCGGCGTCGATGTCGACGACGTGGTTCAGGATGCGGGTGGAGTAGGCCTCGGCCATCGCGGCTCCGCGGTCGTTGCCGGCGTCGAACGTTCCGATCAACGACATCGCTCCGGACAGGTAGTACAGCGCCGCCTCGCGGTAGTGCGTGAGTGCGTCGTCGAAGGAGTATGCGCCGACGCCGAGCGACCCAACGGCGCCGTGCCAGCGGCGCAGCAGCTGCTCCCAGTGCTCGCGTCCGAGTTCGTGTGGCACGCTCGTGCCGATCAGGTAGGCGATGTCGGCGACGGCTCGGCCCCGCAGGGCGAGTTGGAAGTCGATGAACGCGACGCTGTCGTCGTCCTTGGAGAAGAAGATGTTGTCCAGTCGGGTGTCGGTGTGGATCAACGTCGTCGGACCCCCCGCGGTCCGGTGGAGCAGGTCCTCGAACTGCGGGTCGACGGAACGAGCCACGTCGATCGCCGTCGGAGGCACGCGGTCGGCCCACTCGGCCTCGAGCACCGGAAGCCCGGCGCGATAGATGTTCGGCACGGCGGCCACGTATTGCGGAGCGTTGGGTACGGGCAGCCAGTCCATGGTGTCGAGCTCGGGCCGCCCCCACCAGTGTGCGTGCATCGCCGCGAGTGCATCGATGGCCGCCTCGGCCTGCGCCAGGGTCGCTCCGACGACCTGATCACCGACGTCGTACGCGACCGACATGTCCTCCAAGACGAGCAGGAACGTCCCGCCCTCCTCCTGAACGGCCGCATGACACACCGGTGTCCTGATCGGTGTCTCGTCGAGCACGCGCTCGAACATCCTGATCTCGCGTTCGTAGAGTCCGAGCATCATCGCCACCTCGAGGTTGGCCGGTTCGGTACACGCCATCTTCGCGACCACCGATGTCGGCGCGCCGCCGTCATGGCCGTCGACGGTCAGATCGAGCCGGGCGATCTGCCCGAAGATGCCGGTGCCCTCGCCGATGTCGTGTGCCTCGACCGAGGTGATCGTGCCGCCGTCGAGCGCAACGGCGAGCAGCCCGTTCAACAGGGCGGGCGTCAACTCGGTCGGCGTGGCGGGAAGGCTGGCGGTCATCGCCACGTTGTAGCGCTCGGCGTGCGGGGCCGACGCACCGGAAGCGCGCGTCAGCGCCCTGCGAACCGGGCGATGCTCGCGGCGGTCTCGCGGCTGACGTCGGGCAGCACGGCGGTGAACACGTCCATCCCGTGGCTCGTGCCCATCACGACGCGGCACTGCGCATCCACGCCGGCCTCGAGCAGGAGGCGGTAGAACTCCACCCCTTCGTCGCGCAACGGATCGGCTTCGTTGACGCTGATGAACGTCCGCGGCAGCCCGGCGACGTCGGCCGCGGTCGCAAAGGAAGGCCACGCAAGCGGGTTCTCTACTTCGAGTTGCTCGATGCCGTAGGCGATGGCCCCGCGGTTGTGGTGGAGGTTGAGCAGGATGCCCTCGTTCTCGATCGACGACGGGAATCGGTCCTGCGGCCAGCGACCCGCGATGTACGGGCACAGCGCGTAGAGCCCGCTGATCAGGGCGATGTCGCCGTCGCGGAGCAAGCGCATGCCAGTTGCCAGGGTGAGGTTCCCGCCGCCGGATTCGCCCGCGACGACGAGACGCGTCGCATCGATGCCGAGTTCAGCGGCTCGTTCAGCGACCCATCGCACGCCCGAGACGCAATCGTTCAACCCCGCGGGGAACGGCTCGACCTCCGGGGCCGACGACGGCGTCACGCAGTTGCGGAAGTCGACCATGGCGACGGCGACCCCTTCGGCCGCGATCACCCGCGCCCAGACCCGATACATCGCTCCGAACGCGGTGCCGTTCTGCATTCCGCCGCCGTGGATGTAGTAGACGCACGGCACGTCGGCGGGGCCGTCCGGGCGCACGAAGCGGATCTTCACGGTGTTGCCGTCCGGGGCCGACACGAACTCGTGTATCGAGATCGTGAGTCCGTCCGAGGATGCCACGTCGTCGGTGTCGAGGCTGTCGTACAGCGCCTCCAACTTGTCCTGGATCGCGATCGCCTTCGGGCTGTTCGAGATCTCGAGCAGGCGCTCGCGGCTGTCGATGTCGTCGAGGGCGGTTACGGGCACGTTGCGCAGCGCCCATTTCACGCGCGGGTCGAGGCGCCGATCGTCGGCGATGCTCGGCACCACGTTCCCCTTCAGATCCCTTCGCCGCGAGCGGCAATGTTGAAGATGGCATCGGCGATCGACGGCCAGTACCGCCGGGGCATGTCATGGCCCATCTGACCGAACACCAGCAGGTCCGCGCCCGGAACCGCAGCCGCCGTCGCCTCACCACCGGACAGCGTGATCAGCGGGTCCTGACGGCCGTGGATCACCAGGGTCGGGACGTCGAGTTGACGGAGGCCTTCGGTGCGGTCACCGCTCGCAGCGATCGCTGCGATCTGGAACATCGTGCCGGAGGGATGGAAGCAGCGGTCGTAGGACTCGGTGGCGATCCGGCGTGACTCGATCTCGTCGAACAGGTCGCCCGAGATGAGCCGCGCCGTGTTCACGTTGGCATCGATTGCTGCCGCACGGCCCTCGGGAACGGGTGACAACAGCGCCATCATGGCTTCCGGATCCGGCTGGCCGACCTCGGTGTGTCCGGTCGTCGACATGATGCTCGTCAGTGACAGCACACGATCGGGGTGCTCGATGGCGATCGTCTGCACGATCATGCCTCCCATCGATGCGCCCACGATGTGAGCGGCGGGGATGTCCAACGCGTCGAGCAGCCCGACCGCGTCGGCGGCGAGCAGCGACAGCGTGTACGGCGCCTCGATCGCCTGGCCGGCGGTGAACGCTGCGAACATCGCCATCACGTCCGGGGGCGGACCGTCGGTCTTCGTCGACAGACCGACGTCGCGATTGTCGAAACGGATGACCCGAAATCCGCGATCGAGGAGTTCCGAGACGAAGCCTGGCGACCACAGCGTCATCTGGGCGCCGAGGCCCATCACCAACAGCAGCGGCGGAGCGTCGTCGTCGCCGAAGCTCTCGTAGCAGATCTCGATGTCGTTGACGGCAATGGTGGGCATGTCGTGATCATGCCAGGCGCGGGATCGGCGCCAAGATCCGGTCCGCCATCGCTCGAGCATCCGTACCCGCCGACAGCTCCTGGGCAGTCCGACAACGAGCGGCAGCGTTCTGCGAGACTACGGCGATGAGCGACTCGAACGCAGCCGGAGCGGTGCCCCCGACGCCCCCCACGCCGCCGCCC
>JBGSII010000492.1:0-8098 GCA_041742555.1 Ilumatobacteraceae bacterium | reverse complement strand
CCATGACCGTGGCACCCGAGCGTGCGGCCTGGATGGCCGTCGCTGCGCCCGCCGGTCCGGCACCGATGACGGCGATGTCGACTCGTTGCGAACTCACGTCCCCCACGCTGCCGGACTGCGGCAGGAAAAGCACCGTCGAGCGCCCGAAGTCACCCCGCCCACCCCCGGCCCCCAACCCACGTTGGCGTTGCATTCCGGGTGGGACGGATCACCCGCCGTTGCGCAAGAACGGGTGCGGAGGCGATTGGGGGTGTCGGAGTTCGGGAGCTCGGGACGATGATGTCGGTGATGGGGACGCCGCAACCGACGATCGACCACGGCGCGACGCTGCTTGACATCTACGACGACGCCGTCGGTGAGGTGTACGCCTATCTCCGTGCGAGGTGCGGTGGCCGGGCGATCGCCGAGGATCTGACCGGCGACACGTTCCTCGCCGCCGTCGGGCAGATTCGCCGGGGCGCCGTCGAGACGGTGACGGTTGCCTGGTTGATCGGCATCGCCCGGCACAAGATGATCGACGAGTGGCGTCGCGCTGAGCGGCGTCCCCGACCGCTTCCCCTCGACGACGACCGCACCGACACCGAACCCGCCACCGGCGACGACATGTGGGACGTGGTGATCGATCAACACCTCGTCGGTGGCGTGCTGGCCGAACTCGGCGCACACCATCGATCGGCGCTCACCCTGCGCTACCTCGACGGGCTCGCCGTCCCCGACGTCGCTGCCCATCTCGGGCGAACCGTCGAGGCGACCGAGACGTTGCTGGTACGCGCCCGCCGCCGATTCCGAACCGTGTACGAACAGCACGGAGGTGCGTCATGACCGACCCACGCGATCCCTTCGATCAGCTCGCCGCGAGTACCGACGAGGTGGTCGATCCGACCTTCGCCGCCCGGCTGCGCGCGCGAATCGAACGAGCGCTCGGCTCCTCACCCGACCGGATCACCGTGCAGCTCCCGCTCCGCGCTGCAACCGCAGCCGATTCCCGACATGAGAGGACCACCACCATGACCCAGGTCATCACCCCGTACATCTGTGTGCACGACGCCACGGCCGCGCTCGACTGGTACCGCGACTACTTCGGAGCGAGCATCAGCAACGTGATCCCGTGGGATGGCCGCGTTGGCCACGCCGAACTCGACATCGCCGGTGCCGTGTTCTACCTGAGTGACGAGGCGCCGCAACTCGGCGTGGTCGCGCCGGAGCGCGACGGATCGCAGTCGTCGACCAGCATCGTCATCCAGGTGGCTGCGGTCGACGAGTTCGTCGAACGCGCCGTGCGCGGTGGCGCTGTCGTGCAGCGCCCGATCGAAGCGGCGCACGGATCGCGAAGCGCCTGGCTCGTCGACCCCTTCGGTCACCGCTGGAACGTCGGCACACCGGTGTACGACGCCGAGCAGATCGCCACCCGGCGCGCCCCTTCCGAGCCGTACTACATGACCTTGACGACCGCCGACGTCGACCGGGCCGCAGCGTTCTTCGGCGCTGTGCTCGGCTGGGAGTTCCATGAACAGGACAACGGTGGCCGACATGTGACGAACACCGAGATGCCGATCGGCCTGCGCCACACGGAGAACCCGTTCGGAAACACCGAGCCGGGGGAGATCCAGATGTGGTTCACCGTGCGCGACTTCGACGATGCGGTCGAGCGGGTCCGCGTCGCCGGAGGGACGGTCGTGGAGCTCAACGCCTGGGATTCGGGTCGCGAGGCGATCTGTGAGGACGACCAGGGCGTCACGTTCAAGCTCAGCGAGCCGGCGCCGGGCTACGACCGCTGACGTACCGTGGTGTCGTGACCGACGGTGTCGATCTGTACTGGATACCGCTCGGTGCGGGCGCCGGAGGGCGGTTCGTGCGTTGGAGCGGTCGCTGTTACGAGGCGATCGCGGCCGCGCTCGGCCACCGCCCTCGACAGCCGCTGTTCCACTCGGCGCTCGACGTGCACATCGGTGGCGTGACGACCGTGATCGAGATGACGCCGGTGTGGATCACACGAGGTGAACGTGGCGTGGTCGGCGAAGGGCCGGTCGGCCTGCGCGGGCTCGGACGTTGGCGATTGTTCCGCTATGAGGTGAGACGGTGGACGGGTGGGTCGATCCCGGACGTTGCTGAGGCGGTCGGTGGTCCGGTGGCCCTGAGCGATGACGCGGCGCTGGCTGATCGAGTCCTCGAGCTGGCCCCGTTGGTCCCGCTGGTCACGTGGGGTCGCGACGAGTTGGTCACAGGCGACATGTGGAACTCGAACTCGGTCGTCTCGTGGTTGCTCACGACGGCTGGGATTGCACTCGACGGGGTGCACCCACCCGGCGACGGTCGAGCGCCGGGTTGGGATGCCGGCATCGTTGCGGCAGCCAGTAGTTCGGCGTCGACGGCGGCACCGCCGGGCGCGTAGCGTTGGTCCATGGCCGACCAACTGCTCGCTCCCGCCGAACTGTTCTGCCGTTCGACGCTGAACTTCGCATCGCGCAGCGGTGAGTTCGTTGCCGTGCCGACCGAGATCGACATCCTCGACGGACGCACCGCCGACCTTCCCGGATGGCACGACTGTGGGTTCGAGCTGTTGTCGCACGCGTCCGCTGCTTCCAGCTGGCACGACGACGACGAGCTGGCAGCCGTGCATCATCGCGAGATGGAGGAGCTCGCCCGCGAGATGACGGGCTGCGATGTCGCCCTCGTCTCGAACCACATCAAGCGGGGTCCCGAGCACGCGAAGGTCCACGAGGATCTCGCACCGATCGCGTTCGTGCACTCCGACTTCGCAGCCGGCTACGACACGCTCGTCCGCCAGTCGTACGTGCAGCCCGAACGAGAAGGAACGTTGCGAGCGCTCGATCGCAACGGCATCACGGGAGCTGACGTCGTCGGCGCCTCGCGGCTCGTGATCCTGCAGTTCTGGCGGAACATCGGCGAGCCGAAGATGGACTTCCCCCTCGGGTTCTGCGATGCCCGAACCGTGGCGCCCGCCGACGGTCGGCCGATCCCGGTCACCGACTACGCCGGCTCAGGCGTCGACTTCGAAGCACTCGCCCTGCTGGCACCGACCGATTCGGCTCCGTACCGTTGGTTTGCGTTCCCCGAACTCCGACACGACGAGGCGGTTGCGTTCCGCACCTACGACACCGAACTCGTGGCGCGCGGCGAGACGTGGTTCACGCCGCACTCCGCGTTCCGCGATCCGGACGTCGAGGTCGGGCACCCCTCCCGCAACAGCATCGAGCTCCGAGCGATCTGTCTGTACCGCTGACGCGACGCTTCATCCGTTCGCGAGAAGTCGCTGGCGGAGCTCCCGCATCGAGTCGAACGTGATCGCACCGGCCGCCGCGAGCTCGTCCCGTGAAGCGGCCGCGTGGAGGAAGAGGTCGGGCCACGGCTTGCCGCCCGGATTCTCCAACGGGTGTCTCCGATACCGACCGCGCTCGGAGCGCTCGGTACCTTCGGCAGCGACCACAGAGGAGCGACATGGAGATCCAGGGACTGAAGGCGATCATCATCGGCGGCGCGTCGGGATTCGCCCGGGCGACCGCCGAGCGGATCGCTGCGGGCGGTGGATCGGTGGCGATCCTCGACCGGGCCGAATCCGCCGGGGCCGAGGTGGCAGCGCAGCTCGGCGGCACCTGGCACCCGACCGATGTGCTCGACTTCGACGGAATCGCGGTCGTGATCGACGAGGCAGTCGAGGCGCTCGGTGGTCTGCACGTCGCCGTCAACACCGCCGGCGGCGGAAAGGCAGGCCGCACGCTCGGTCGCAGTGGACCGTTCGACCTCGATGACTTTCGCGCCGTGATCGACCTCAACCTGATCGGCACGTTCAACACCAACCGGCTGTGCGCAGCGCACATGGCGAACGGGGAGCCGAACGACGACGGCGAGCGAGGAGTGCTGATCAACACGTCGTCGATCGCCGCGTTCGAGGGTCAGATCGGCCAGGTCGCCTACACCGCCGCCAAGGCCGGCATCGCCGGCATGACGCTGACGATGGCTCGTGACCTCGGTTCGCTCGGGATTCGTGTCAACACCATTGCGCCGAGCCTGTTCGCCACGGGCCTCACCGCCGGAGTCACCGAGGACCGAGCAGCGAATCTGACCAAGGATGCCGCGTTCCCGAGGCGGCTGGGCCGACCCGACGAGTACGCCCGGCTCGCGGTCGCGATCATCGAGAACCCGATGCTCAACGGCGACACGATCCGCCTCGACGCGGGGACCCGCTTCGCCCCCAAGTGACGCTCGCTCCGACGCGTTGCTTGCAGAGCCTGAGGCCGACTCGTAACGTCTCGCCATGGCCATCGCCCGTTATCCCGTCGTTGCGATCGATTGCCCGGACCCCGGTGAACTGGCCCGGTTCTACGGGGCCATCCTCGACTGGACCGTCGACGTCGACGACGACGGGAGTTGGGCACACATCCGCAAACCGGATCAGAGTGTGATGATCGGATTCCAGCGAGTCGAGGACTTCAGGGCACCTGACTGGCCTGGACAGCAGTCACCGCAGCAGATGCACCTCGATGTCGACGTCGACGATCTGGACCTCGGCGAGGCCGCCGTGGTCGAGCTCGGTGCCGTGAAGCACGAGTACCAGCCGGGCGAGACATTCCGGGTCTTCCTCGATCCCGCCGGACACCCGTTCTGCCTCTGTCTCGCTTGACGCCGGACGGTCCGGCGCCGCGTCAGTACTCGAGCTGTCTGGCGAGCGATTCGACGGCGTCGATGAACTCGGTCACCATGTCCATCACGACCTGGCCGGCCGACTTCGGCTGATTCATCGTGCCGACGATCTGGCCGACGAAGTAGTTCGCCAGTTTCTCGGCGCCCGAGCCGTGCGTGTGTGCCGCACGGTTGATGCGCGCCTGGGCCTCGTTGGTGAGGATCGGCTGCAGTGGCATGCCGAGCGGATCGGGTGTGTCCGGACGGTCCCACTCCTCGGTCCACGCCGACTTCAACATCCGGGCGTGCTTGCCGGTGAGCGAGCGGGATCGGATCGTGTCGGCCGAGGTTGCAGCCAGGAACTTCTGCTTCACCACGGGATGGGTCTCGGCCTCGTCGGTGGTCAGCCACACGGATCCACACCACACGCCCTGGGCGCCGAGCGCCATTGCGGCGGCCATCTGTCGACCGCGGCCGATGCCGCCCGCACCGAGCACCGGGATGTCGACGGCGTCGACGATCTCGGGGATCAACACCATCGAGCCGATCTCGCCGGTGTGTCCGCCGGCCTCGGAGCCCTGGGCGATGATCAGGTCGACGCCGGCGGCCTGGTGCCGCTCGGCGTGGACTGGCCGGCCGGCGAGCGCACCGATCAGGCGGCCCTCCTCCTTGACCCGGTCGATGAGGAACTGCGGTGGCGGGCCCAGCGCGTTGGCCACGAACGCGGTCTTGTGGGCGAGCGAGATCTCGAGCTGCGGGCCGGCGGCAGCAGCACTGAACGGAGCGATCCCACCGTGGCCGGCCGTGGAGCGACCGGACGCTCGCTCCTCGTCGGGCGGGAACGCCGGGACGTCGTATCGGCGCAGGATGTCGTCGACGAACTCGCGATGCGTGTCCGGGATCAGTGCACGAATGTCGTCGAGCTTGTACCCGCCGTCCTCGTCGCCGGCGTACTTCGCGGGGACGATCAGATCGACGCCGTAGGGTCGATCGCCGATCTCGTCCTCGATCCACTTCAGGTCGATCTCGAGTTGCTCGGGCGAGTGGGCGACGGCGCCGAGCACGCCCAGACCACCGGCCTTCGAGACGGCGGCGACGACGTCGCGGCAGTGGCTGAAGGCGAAGATCGGGAACTCGATCCCCAACATGTCGGTGGCGGCGGTCTTCATCTGGGTCTCCTGCGGATCGATGGTCGATTCCATTGTTGCCGTTGCGGCGTCACCGCCACGAAGCCGCTCGTGGTTCCCTGTCTTTCCGGACCCGACCCCGAAGGACAGGGTTCCAGGAGGCGGTCGGTGGCGGAGCCTCTACGCTGAGTGCGCCGGCGTCCGCCGGTCCCAACCGAAGATCAGGAAGTGATATCTCATGTCCGTGACCGACTCGACGACTGTGTCCGAGCTCGCGGCAAGAGCCAAGGAGATCACCGAGCGCGAGCTGGTGACCTACTCCGAGCGAACCAAGGGTTCCCAGAAAGCCACCGAGCGAGCCCGCAAGGTGCTCCCTGCCGGAGTTCCCTCCAGCTTCCAGGCGTACGACCCTCACCCCATCGTCGTCAAGCACGCTGCGGGCGCGCACATGGTCGACGTCGACGACAACGAGTACGTCGACTACGACATGGGCTTCGGCGCGCTGTTCGCCGGGCACATGCACCCTGCGGTTCGACGAGCGGTCGAGGCGCAACTCGACCACGGCTCGCTCTACGTGACGCCCTGCGAACTCGATGCCGAGGTCGCCGAGTTGCTCGGCGACCGATATGGCTTTCCGATGTGGCGTCCGACCAACTCGGGCACCGAAGCCACGATGGACGCCATCCGACTCGCCCGAGGCGTCACCAAGAGAGAGAAGCTCGTCAAGGTCGAAGGCGGCTACCACGGCCACCACGACGAGGTGATGATCTCCAACAAGCCGCCGGTCGCGTCAGCAGGACCGGCCGACGCGCCGTACTCGATCCCGCAGTCGGCCGGTATCACGCAGGGCACGATCGACGACGTCATCGTGATCCCGTTCAACGACGCACCCGCCCTCGAGCGAGCGCTCGCGAGCCGCGAGGTGGCGTGCTTCATCGTCGAACCGGTGATGGAGAACATCGGGATCTGTCTGCCGCAGCCCGGCTATCTCGAAGCGGTCCGCGAGATCTGTGACCGCTACGGCACGCTGCTGATCTTCGACGAGGTCAAGACCGGTCTCACTGCCGGCTTCGGCGGCGCGACGAAGAAGCTCGGCGTCACCCCCGACCTCGTCACGCTCGCCAAGTCGATCGGCGGCGGCTTTCCCGTCGGGGCGTTCGGCGGCAGGGCCGAGTACATGAACCTGATCACCACCGGCGAGGTGTTGCACCTCGGCACCTACAACGGCAATCCGTTGGTGATGGCAGCGGCGAAGGCCACGCTGACCGAGGCCTGCACTCGCGAGAACATCGACGCGGCGGTGGCCCTCAACCATCGGTTGGTCGAGGCGTGCCAGAAGATCATCGACGACAACGACCTGCCCGCGCACACGGTCGAGTTCGGAGCGAAGGGTTGCATCACCTGGTCGAAGGATCCGGTCCGCAACTACCGCGACTACAAGGCGACCGATTTCGACCTGGCGTTCGCCCAGTGGATGCACGGCATCAACCGCGGCATCCTGTTGCCGCCGGGCCTCGATGAGCAGTGGTTGATCTCGGTGATGCACACCGAGGCCGACGCGATGCGGTATGCCGACGTGTTCGCGGAGTTCGTCGCCGAGCTCGTCGCCTGATCGCCGATCGATGACATCGCGATTGCAGCAGGGGTCTGACCCCTGCTGCAATCGCAACGATGGGGGAGACTGGGCGGCGTGGCTCTGTTCTGCACCGACACATTCGCTCATGCCCATGCCCGTGAGATCGCCGAGGCAGCGCCCGATCTCGAGGTGATCACGCTCCGGTCGGGTCACGAGGTCCCAGCCGAGGACATCGAACGCATCACGATCGCGTTCTTCTCCAACGATGCCTGGCCGGAACGCGCCGCCCCGTTCTTCAAGGTCGCGCTCGGAGCGACGAACCTCGAGTGGTTCCACTCGATGTCCGCGGGTGTCGACAGCCCGGTGTTCTCGACGTTCCTCGAACGCGGCGCTCGACTCACGACCTCGTCTGGAGCGAGCGCATCGCCGATCGCCGGCACGGTGATGCTCTACCTGCTCGCACTCAGCCGCAACCTGCCCGGCTGGATGCGCTCACAGTCGGCTCGCGAGTGGGCCCCCGCTCCGTTTCGGGACCTCGAGGGGCAGCGTCTGGTGGTGGTCGGCTACGGACCGATCGGCGAGGAAGTCGTACGGCTGGCGACAGCGTTCCGGATGGAACCCGTCGTCGTGCGTCGTGCGGCCCGTGGCGACGAGCCGTGCCCCGTGCGACCGTTGTCGGATCTCGCTGCGGCCGTGCGCGACGTCATATCTGGCGGCAAAACGCCTGAGGATGTCTACGCCGCACTATGCAAGC
>JBGSII010000491.1:0-2019 GCA_041742555.1 Ilumatobacteraceae bacterium | reverse complement strand
GGCAACTACGAAGGCCCGAGCCGCAAGGCCGCCTACGCGGTCATCGGTGGGGTCGCCGGCGCCGGGATCGCCATCGGCCCGATCGTCGGCGGTTGGGCGACCACCGAGCTCAGCTGGCGTGTCGTGTTCGTCGGCGAGGTCGTCATCGTCATCGGGATCCTGGTGATGACCCCCTTCGTCATGGACGCACCTCCCAGCGGGTCGAAGCCGCGGCTCGACGTGGTCGGATCGGTGCTCGCCGCCGCCGGGCTGGGTGCCGTCGTGCTCGCGACACTGCGCGCCGGCGAGTGGGGCTGGGTCAAGCCGAAGAACTCGCCCGTCGAGCCGTTCGGGTTCTCGCTCACGCTGTTCCTCCTGGCGTTCGGGGCGACGTTACTGTGGGGATTCGTCGGCTGGCAGCGACGTCGCGAACGTGCGGCGAAGGACCCGCTCGTCCACCTCGACCTGTTCTCCATCCCGAGCCTGCGCGCCGGGCTCATGGGGATGTTCTCGCAGAACCTCGTCCTGATGGCGATCTTCTTCACGATCCCGCTCTACCTGCAGCTCGTGCTCGGACTCGACGCGCTCGAGACCGGCATCAAGATGCTGCCCGTGTCGATCATGATGTTCGGCGCTTCGGCGGTCGGTTCCCGGCTGTCGAACCGATACTCGATCCGCGGCATCGTACGAACGGGCCTGTCGCTCACGGGGCTCGCCAGCATCCTGCTGCTCGCCACCATGCAGCCCGAACTCGACGAGTGGTCGTTCGCGTTCGCGATGGGTGTGCTCGGCCTCGGGATGGGGCTCATCGCGTCGCAGCTCGGCAACGTCGTCCAGTCGTCGGTCGACGCCTCCGGCCGCGGCGAGGCCGGCGGCCTGCAGTTCACCGGCCAGCAGCTCGGGTCGTCCATCGGCGTGGCCCTGATCGGCGGCGTCGTCCTCGCCGGGCTCGCCAGCGGTTTCGTGTCGAACGTCCAGGCCGACGACCGCCTCGACGACACCATCGAACAGCAGGTCACCGTCGCCGTCGAGGACGGGATCGACTTCGTGTCCACCGATGCCGCCGAACAGGCAGCAACCGACGCCGGGCTCAGCGACGCTGACGTCGAGGCGATCGTCGAGGACTACGGCGACGCGCAGCTCCAGGCCCTCAAGACCGGCTTGCTGGCCGCTGCGCTCCTCGCGCTCGGCTCGCTCGCATTCACCAGGAATCTCCCGAGCGCGATCGCTCAGCGAGACGAGGAACCCGTCGCGTCAGAAGTCGGTTGACGCCACGGACGCGTCGCCCTGCTCGATCGCGACGACGATCCGCTCGGCGACAGTTGCCGGTTCGAGTCCCCTCGGCATCTTCGGGGCGTCGCCCGCGAGGGGGCGCGTCGCCAGACCGGTCTCGGTGTGGGGCGGGCGGACGTCGATCACCGTCACCTTGATCCGGCGGAACTCACGGCGGATCGCCTCGGTCGCCGCGGCGGCCGCCGCCTTCGACGCCGAGTAGGCGGCCATCCCCGGCATCGGCGTCTCGGCGACGACGCCGGAGAGGTTGGCGAAGAAACCCTGCGAGGCCTGGAGTGCGGGAGCCACCCGCTTCGCGAGCCACATCGGTCCCATCGCGTTGGTGAGGAACAGCTCCTCGATCACCACGTCGTCGGTGTCGACGAGATCGCCGAATGCCACGATGCCCGCGGCGATGACCACGCCGTCGAGACGGCCGTGAATGGCCTGGACGTGTTCGACCAGCGCATCACCGGCCCTGGCGTCACGGAGGTCGATGGTGACGTCACTGTCCGGGCCACCCGACCGCGTGCAACGCACGACTGTCGCACCGCGGCGGACCAGTGCCATGGTGATCTCGCGCCCGAGCCCGCCATTGGCGCCGACGACGGCGACGACCGCACCGGTGAGATCGCGAGTGGCAGCCATCCTGCTACTCAGATCCCGAACGAGGCGGCGTTCACGGTGGCGACCGAGTCGGCGTCGCCGAGCACCTCGACGCGGCTGTGTGCCTGGCGACCGTAGACGAACAGCACGAGCTCGCCGACC
>JBGSII010000490.1:0-5072 GCA_041742555.1 Ilumatobacteraceae bacterium | reverse complement strand
GCGCACGTCTTCGTGCGCAACGGCGCCGGCTGGTCGCAGCAGGCCAAGCTCGTGGCGGACGACGCGGCAGCGTTCGACAACTTCGGGACCTGGGTCGACATCGACGGCGACACCGTCGTCGTCGGTGCCGCCGGCGACAACGACGGGACCGTCATCAACTCCGGCTCCGCCTACGTGTTCACCCGCACCGGGACAACCTGGACACAGCAGGCGAAGCTCGTCGCCCCGGATGCGGCGGCAGGGGACCAGTTCGGTTTCGGCGTCACGATCGACGCTGACCGGATCGGGGTCGGCGCGCCCTTCGACGACGACGCGGGCGCCAACAGCGGCTCCGTGCACGTCTTCACCCGAGCCGGCACGACGTGGACGCCGGAGGCCAAGGTCGTCGCGCTCGACGCCGCCGCCGAGGACCGCTTCGGCACGGCAGTCGCGACGAACGGCTCGGTGTTGGTGATCGGCGCTCAGCGCGATGGGGCGGCGGGGAGCCAGCGAGGGTCGGCCTACATCTTCACGCGCATCGGGACGAACTGGAGCGAGACCACCAAACTCGTGCCCTTCGACAACGAGGTCGGCGACCAGTTCGGGATCTCGGTCGCCATCTCCGGTGACGTCATCGTCGGTGCCCACAACGACGACGTGGTCGGCAACAACAGCGGCTCCGCCTACGTGTTCGCGCCATGATGTCGTCACCGCGCAAGCGAGCCAGCTGGTTGATCGCCGGAGCACTCTGCCTCGGCGTGTTGGTGACGGCCACAGCTCCAGCTACCTCCACGAACGCCGCAGTGTCGTCGATCGGTCCGATCATGGTGGGCCCCGCGCCGGGATTCGGACCGGCGAACCCGACCGGCTGCGATCCTGCGTCGACCTCGTCGTTGAACCTGGGAGGAACGCTCCCGTTCGAGCCACCCGCAGGCCCGGTGGTCAACTCCACCCACGTGAAGGTGAGCGGCATGCCCGGTGTGACCACCGGGACGGTGTCCGTGGCCGGCGACGTCGAGCTGGGGCCTCAGGTGCCCACTGGGGTGTCCGGTTCGACTGCGTTCGTCGGGCCGATCCTTGCTGCGAACGGAAGCTTCTCGTTGTCGAGCGGTTCGGTGTTTGTCGAAGGCTGGTTCTCCGAGCTTCGCACGGCGCCGCCCGGTCAACCGACCGGGCAGAACATCGGCTCGTGCTACGGATGGGACGGGGGCGACTCGGATCCGGTCACCGCGTCCGCGCTGGTCATGTCTGATCTTCGAGTGGCGTTCACCGGCACGTGGTCCAACGGAGGCGCACCGCAGGAGATCGTCGGCACCGTGACGATCCAAGTCTCGAGCGGATGTGCCATCGTCACTCGGAGCACTGGTGTCTGCGGCAACTCGGCGTCGCTCGTGTTCGAACCTGCGGCTCCGCCGAGTTGTGTCGCGGCGCCGCCCGGCATGATCGGGTGGTGGCGAGGAGAGGTGGACAACCAGGCCGAGGTCGGTCCCGACCTGAGCGGCCTGTCGGCGTATTCGCCGGGCCGGGTCGGGCTGGGATTCGCGCTCGGACCCGGCACGATCCTCGAGGCGTCGACACTCCCGGAGGTCGGCGACGGGCTCACCCTGGAGGCGTGGATCCAGCCGGCGATGGTTCGAGGAATGCCCGCGACGGTGATGGCGCGGTGGGATTTCCCGAGCACCGACGACTCGGCTCGCTCCTACTGGCTTCGGGTGGATCCGTTCCCGGCGGGATCGATCGTGTTCGAAACCGACGACACCTCGACGAGGCGACCGGAGGTGCTGACCGCAGTCGTGCCCGACAGCGCGGACTTTCGATATCACGTTGCAGCGACCTGGAGCCCGACGTCGATCGACCTCTACGTCGACGGTGTCCTGGTTGCGTCGACGCCCTCGCAGGGTGGTCGGCTCAACGCAGCAGCGACGACCCCGTTCCGGATCGGGAGTCAGATGCGCGGATTCGGATACGACGGGCTGATCGACGAACCCGCCGTCTACGACCGAGCGCTGACGGCGACCGAGATCGCCGCGATCGCGGCCGCGGGGAGCGCTGGAAAGTGCCCGATCTGAGCGGTCGGTCGAACTCGGTTCAGGGTGCGAGGCAGCCGGCCGTGGCCTGGATCCGCATGGCTTCGTTGCCGACGAATCCGGCGCCGGCGACCTCGATGGTGCCCGTCAACACGAAGCCCTGAGCGAGGTCGGCTCCCGTGACGTGCCAGGCCTGGGCGCCGGGCGACCCGGCGACATCGACGGCTCCCAGGTCGCCCAGTTCCGTTCCGTCGATCTCGACCGCCTCCAGCCGGAGCCCGGCGTCGCTTCGGTTGTCGACCACGAGCAGGTCGAGCGTGTTCCAGGCCTGCCTGGGGCAGGTTGGCGACGTGTCGGCGGAGAAGTCGTACGCCACCGACGTGGGCGAACCTCCCGACGCCGTCGCCGTGATCGTCGCGGCGACCGGGTCGTAGGTCATCGTGACGTCGAACGTCGACCCGGGCGACCACAGATGGTTCGCCTCGGTGCGGGGGAGTGCCGACGGTGGCAGGAGTGGGCCGACGAAGACCTCGGCGCCGGTGTTCGCCCCTTTCCATCGCGCCGCGCCACCCGTGGTCGCCGACGACGGGCCGACGTTGAGTGTCGGTTCGTCGACACACTTCGCGTTCGGCCCGGCGTCGACGATGCCGAGGATCTCGGCGGCGGTCAGTGCCCGGCC
Source organism: Ilumatobacteraceae bacterium (assembly GCA_041742555.1). Taxonomy (GTDB): domain Bacteria; phylum Actinomycetota; class Acidimicrobiia; order Acidimicrobiales; family Ilumatobacteraceae; genus Sva-07. The sequence continues at coordinate 2,387 of JBGSII010000490.1, read as the reverse complement.
GATCACGGTGGGCTCGTCGAGGATGCCGCTGAAGAAGAACGGGTTCCCGGCACCCGCCTTGCTGCCGAGCCGGAACTGCGTCGTCGGGGCCGGGTTGAGGGCACTGCCCTGCGATGGGGCATCGAGGATCTCGATGCCGTCGACGTAGACCGCGATGCGCTGCGGGCTCCACGTGGCGGCAATGTGGTGGAACGCGCCGTCGAACAGTTGCGGAGCGGCCACGGACGGTTCCTCCGGGCGGCGTGTGGAGGTGTCGTCGGTCGACCACACCAGTTGGCCATCGGGATGGAGGAACAGCGCGAAGGAACGTGCCGCGTCGTCGGTGCTCGGGGCGTCCCAGCGTGACATCAGCGTCTGGATCGTCCCGGTGACGTTCGGTTTGGCCCACGTTTCGACGGTCACCCCTCCCTGAATCTCGGGGAACCCGTCGATCGAGACGACCTGGGTGCCGTCGAGGGAGATGCCCTGGTCGATGATGCCCGGGCCGAACGCTGCGGCGCCGCCGAGGTCGGGACCGATTTCGGCGGTGAGGTCGCCGTCGCCTCGCCACCATCCGAGCACGTCGGCCGGCTCGACGACGCAGCCGGGCACGACGACGACGATCTGGGATGATCGCGCCGATGCGTCGACATTCGGTCCGGCGAGCATCCCGGAGAGGACGAGTCCGGCGGCGAACACGGCGGCCCCCCGACGCCGTGAGCCCACCTGGCGGCTGGTCGATCGCTCCACCGTTCGAACGTATGGGATTCGTCTGGCCGAGTAAAGCTCCCACGCCGAGGCTTCACCCTCCGGTCACCGAGAGTTCCGATTCGGACGCCTGCGTGCCTCGTGGGCGCCGACCCGTGCTGGTCTGCGTCGGCGCTCAGCGTGACGGGAGGGTGCCGGTGGGGCCGGTCCCGGTCAGCTCGAGGTCGAACACGATGTCGGAGCTGCTCCGCGAACGCTGGTGGATCTCGACGGCGACGACGTTGGCGTTGGTCCCCGCGAACAGCGACGCGGACACCGGGAAGGTGAACCACGCGGTCTCGTTGGCGCCGTCGACGGTCGATGCGGCCAGCGTCGACGAGCTGATCGTGCCGCTCGGCATGTTGGACCGGGCGACCTCGGTGCCGTTGACGTAGACGACTGCGCCGTCGTCGCGCCGCAGCCGCAGCGTCATCGACGTGAACGCGCTCGTGGCAGTGAACGCCTGTCGGAAGTAGGTGGTGATGTGCTTGCGGCTCGAACGCGACCCGAAGCTGACGACGGTCGTCACCGGGTCGCCGTAGCCGAGCGGCGCGCGGCCCGACTTCCAGGCGGCATCGTTGAAGCCGAACGCGCGCCACGCCGTGCCCTGGTTGCTGCCGTTGTCGAGATACCGCCACGTCGACGCGGCCGCCACCAGGGTCACCGCTGACGGCGGTGCCAGCGTGGTCGTCGTGGCCGCCGGCACGGTGGTGGTGGTCGTGGTCGGCGGCGGCGAGGAGTCGGGGCGGAACGGGCCCGCGATTTCGTAGGTGATCCCCCCGCTGCTGGATCCGCTCGTTCCGCGTTGGGAACTCAGGTACAGGCGCGTCCCGTCGGGGCTGAACGCCGGGCCGGTGATCTCCGATCCGGACTGCCCGGAGATACGCAGGAACGGTGCGACCTGGCGGACACCGCCGACCCAGGCGATGATGCACAACTCCATGTTGCCGCCGTCCTCTGCCACGAAGAGATCGCCCGAGGACGGGTGGGCAGTGATGTTGTCGACGCCGGTCAGCGGTGCATTGGACGTCGTGGCAGCGTCGTACAGGATCGTGAGCTGCTGCGAATCGAGCTGGAGCTCGTAGACCCGATTGTTGCCCTTGGTGGTGAAGAAGAGTGACCGACCGTGGACCCATGCCCCTTCGCCACCGTTGAACGCGGTGGTCGTCGACTGGCGATCTGGTCCCGATGCCGAGGTCGCCACCCAGGTGACGGCTGTTCCGCTGACGCGTGCCGCCTCGAGCGTCCCCGACGACAGGTTGCCTGGGCTCGCCGGCGTGAAGCGGTAGAGGCGTCCGCTCGGGTCGTCCTCGGTGAGGTACACCCGCCCGGTGACCGGGTCGACGACGGCAGCCTCATGGTTGAACGAGCCCATCGCAGCGCGAACGACACCCTGGCTGGCGGCGAGTGGTGTGCACTCGTACACCTTGCCGGACGAGCCGTTCTCCTCGCAGCTCAGCCATGTGCCCCACGGCGTCGGCCCACCGGCGCAGTTCCGCGTGGTGCCGCTCAGGATCCGGTAGCCGCCGGCGACTGCCCCGCTGGACGCGAAGGAGATCACCCCGACGCCGCCGGTGCCCGAGCCGAGTTCGGAGTTCGATGCGTACACCCACCCGCCATTGGTCGCCGCGAAGCACGCGCCACCGTCGGGCGCGCCGTGC
>JBGSII010000489.1:0-5131 GCA_041742555.1 Ilumatobacteraceae bacterium | reverse complement strand
ATGCCGGGAGCCGCTCCCAGACGGCATCGCCGACGAGGCGCCGCATGAACGCCTCGGCAGCATCGCCCGGATCGTCGAGGGCGATCGCTGCGGCACCGGCAGAATTTCCGGGCCACCACTCGAGCCACGACAACGGTGCCTCGTAGACGACCACACCGTTCACGAGATCCGGCCGGCGAGCTGCCAGTGCGAGCGCGACGTTGCCGCCGAAGCTGTGGCCGAACACGGTCGCCGCAGCGTTGACGACCGACTTCAGCAGCTCCTCGAGGTCATCGACGTTCGCCTCGACCGTCCACGGCGGACCGATGGAGGCCGAACGTCCGTATCCGCGCCGGTCGTAGCGAACCACCCGGTGCGTCGCGTCGAGGCACCTGCTGAGCCGGAGCAGACCTGCGGACCGATCCATCGAGCCGTGTACCAACACCGCGGGAGCGGCCGACTCGTCGCCCGCGACACCGAACCACAACGGGGCCACCATCAGGCGACGTTGACGATCCTGAGTACGTCCGTCGCCGCGTCCGGTGGCCGCTGCCGATTGGGATCCGGCGCTCCGGCGAGTACGAGGACCCGATCACCGGACGCGATCAGCCCGGCGCGGAGCGCGGTCTCGACCGCGAACCACACCATCTCGTCCGTGCTTCCGTACAGGTCGACCTCGATCGGCGTCACCCCCCAGCTCAGCGCCATCGAGCGTGCGACCTGTGGGTGCGGCGACAGACCGATCATCGCAGCAGAGGGGCGGAACCGGGCCATCGCTCGGGCGGTTCGGCCGCTTCGTGTACAGCACAGGATCGCCGTCACGTCGGCGTCGTCGGCCGCCCGGGAAGCTGCCGCGGTCAACGCGGCGGTGATCGTGTCGATGTCGGACATCTGCTCGTGATGAGCGAGTCGTTGCACCCGCCCGAGCCGACTCGCCCAGCGACGATACGACGCTTCCGACTCGGCCCGGGCCGCGACCACCGCCATCGTGCGCACGACACCCGCCGGGTCGTGTCCGATCGCCGTCTCGCCCGACAACATCACCGCGTCGGTGCCGTCGAACACCGCGTTGGCGACATCGCTGACTTCGGCTCTGGTCGGCGACGGCGCAGTGATCATCGACTCGAGCATCTGGGTTGCGGTGATCACCGGGACCCCTGCCTCCACGCAGTGGCGGATGATCCGCTTCTGGAGGTGAGGGACATCCTCGATCGGGCAGTCGATCCCGAGATCTCCCCGGGCGACCATCACCACGTCTGCCGCCGCGATGATCTCGTGCAGCCGGTCGACCGATGCGCTGGTCTCCATCTTCGCGACGAGCTGTGCTCGGTCGCCCACGACGTCTCGGACCTGTTCGATGTCATCCGGCGAGCGCACGAACGACACGGCGATGAACTCGACCCCGGCCTCGGCGACGGCGTCCGCGAGCACCAGGTCGTGGGCCGTCGGCGAGGGAAGGCGAAGTCGATCCGACGCCAGATGGACGCCGGGTCGACCGTTCGCTTCACCCCCCGTCTCGACCCGAGCGATCGCGAACCCGTCGCCGATCTCGGTCACCCGCATCGCGATGGCCCCATCGCCGAGCTGCACCCGAGCCCCGATCGTCAGGTCCTCGATGAGCGTTGGATAGTCGACCTCGATGCGGTGCTCGTCGCTGTGGCCATTGCCGCTGACGAGCTGGACGACCGACCCGGTTCCGAGCAGCACACCACCGTCGGGGAACGCTCCAGCACGGACCTTCGGCCCAGGTAGGTCGGCGAGCACGGCGACGAAGCGCCCGCGCTCGGCTGCCACCGTTCGGATGCGGTCGAGCACGGCGAGGTGCTCGTCGAGCGTGCCGTGGCTGAGGTTCAACCGCATCACGTCCGCGCCCGCGTCGATGAGTTCGCCGATCGCATCCGTCGTGTCGCTGGCAGGGCCGATGGTCGCCACGATCTTCGTTCGCCGGGTCATATCTGCTTGTCTATCTCACAATGGAACTGCTCATCATCCGCCACGGCTTGCCGGTACGACGCGAACTCACCGAAGGTGCAGCGGATCCCGAGCTCGCACCGGATGGTCACGAGCAGGCACGGTTGCTCGCTCGGTACCTCGAGTCCGAGCGGATCGATGCCATCTATGCGAGTCCGATGGCCCGAGCGAGAGAGACCGCTGCGCCGCTCGCCGAGTCGCTCTCGCTCGACATCACCATCTCGCCCGGCGTCGCCGAATGGGACCAGAACAGCCCCGAATACGTGCCGGTCGAGGAGTTGAAGGCCGCCAACGACCCACGTTGGCAGGCGATGCTCGCCGGCGAGTGGTCGTCCGACGAGTCCGAGGAGGACTTCCGGGAGAGAGTGCTCGACGCGGTCGAGACGATCATCAGCGCCCACCGCGGAGAACGGGTTGCTGTCGTCTGCCACGGCGGGATCATCAACGGATACCTGTCACACATCCTCGGCCTCGGCGAATTCGCGAGGGGCTTCTTCTACCCGAACTACACGTCGATCAACCGTGTGGCCGCGGCGTCGAGCGGGGAGCGATCGATCGTCACCGTGAACGAAACCAGCCACCTCCGCGGCACCGGCCTGCCGATGGGCCTGTTCCAGCGGGGCTGACCGTGGACTCGAACGGCCTCCGGCCGGACCTCGTCGACCTGATCGACTTTCTCGACGCCTCCCCGTCGCCGTGGCACGCGGTCGAGTCGAGCATCCACCGCCTCGACGGCTTCGTTCGTCTCGACGAAGCCGACGCGTGGACCGAGATCCCCCGCGCTGGGTACGTCGTTCGATCGGGAGCGATCATCGCGTGGCGGATGCCCGACGCGCCCAGCCCTGCTCACACGCCGTTCCGCATCGTGGGCGCCCACACGGATTCACCCTGCCTTCGCATCAAGCCACGGCCCGACACCGGCGGTCACGGTTGGAGGCAACTCGCTGTCGAGGTCTACGGCGGCATCTTGAACAACAGCTGGCTCGACCGCGACCTCGGGGTTGCCGGACGCGTCATCGCCGCCGACGGATCGATCTCGTTGTTGAACGTCGCCGACCCGGTCGCCCGGGTTCCCCAACTCGCCGTCCATCTCGACCGCGACGTGAACGGCGGCGGGCTCACGCTCGACACCCAGCAGCATCTGACCCCGGTCTGGGGCGTCGGTGATCCGGTCCCGGGCGGCTTCGCGGCGTGGGTCCGAGATGTCGGGGCCATGGCGAGCGAACCCGCATGGTGGGAACTGTGCCTCTACGACGTGCAGGGCGCGACCGTGATCGGCGCCGACCACTCGCTGCTGGCATCGGGCCGCCTCGACAATCAGTTGTCGTGTTGGGCAGCGGTCACCGCGCTCGCCACATCGACGCCTGCCCATCACATCGCCCTCTGCGTCCTCAACGACCACGAGGAGGTCGGATCGTCGAGCAACACCGGTGCGGGCGGCCCGTTCCTCGAGTCGGTGCTCTCGAGGATCGTGACGGCACGGGGCGGTGCCGTCGACGACCTGGCTCGGTCATTGGTGTCGTCGGCCTGCGTCTCGGCCGACAACGCGCACGCGGTCCACCCCAACTATCCCGAACGGCACGAACCTGCTCACCGTCCGATCGTGAACGCGGGCCCGGCCATCAAGATCAACTCCAACCAGCGCTACGCGACGTCGAGCGAGACCGCTGCCGCGTTCCAACGCTCGTGCGAGCGCGCCGGCGTTCCCTGGCAGGTGTTCGTCTCACGCAACAACATGCCCTGCGGTTCGACGATCGGGCCGATCACTGCGACCCGACTCGGCATCCCCACCGTCGATGTCGGCGTCCCCCAACTCTCGATGCACTCCGCTCGCGAACTCTGTGGTGCCGACGATCCCGGCCACCTCCGCGACGCACTCCGGGTGTTCCTCAGCGATTGACGACGGCGTCAGCCGACACGGGCTTCGGCGAGATCGAAGAGACGCTGCAACTCGGCCGACAACCGCTCGGAGGCCTCGGTGATCGCACGGCGAGGAGCCCGCCCCGACTCGCCCACCTCGACCGTGAACGGCTCGCCGATCACGACGTGCACCTTCTTCGGCCGGATCATCTTCGCGTGACGAGGCATCACCCGAGCCGAGCCGCCGATGCCGACGGGCACGATCGGGACACCGGCGCGCGCTGCGACGAACGCCGCTCCGTCGAACAGAGGATGGATGCGGGGGCCGTCCTTGCGTTCGCCTTCCGGGAACAGCACCAGCGGCTCACCGCCTTCCAGCACCGCGATGCACCTGGACAGTGCCTCGCGATCGGCCGTGCCTCGATTGACCGGGAACGCGCCGAGCGCCGAGAACAGCCAACCGAGCCGGGGGTACTTCCACATCTCCTGCTTGCCCATGAACCGGATCCGGCGGGTGCTGACGCATGCGACGATCGGGGTGTCGACGTAACTGCGATGCACGGGCGCCAGCACGTAGGCGCCGGTGCTCGGAAGCCGGTCGCGACCGTCGATGTGCAAGCGGGTGAAAGCCTGGGTGAACCAGCACACGACCGACCGGAACACCCGATAGGTCACCAGACTCGCACGCGAGTCCGACGCGAGCCACGTCTTCGGCTTGGTCATGCCGGCATCAGCCCCAGAACGCGCTCGACCACTTCGTCGATCGAGAGCCCGCTCGTGTCGACGGTGACCGCATCCGACGTCTCGGTCAGCGGGCTCTCCGCTCTGGTCGAGTCCTTCCGATCGCGTTCGATGATCGATGCCTCGACGTCCGCGACGTCGCCCCCGATCTCTGCCACCCTCCGCTCGGCACGAACCCGAGGCGACGCCGTGACGAACAGCTTGAGCGTCGCCTCCGGAAACACGACCGATCCGATGTCACGTCCTTCGACGACGCCGCCTCCATGGGCCTCGACCCACGCTCGTTGCCGTCGCACGAGTTCGGCGCGAACTCGGCCGTTGGCCGCCACCGCGCTGACCGCGGCGGTCACCTCCCGACCACGAATCTCGACGGTCGCGTCGACGCCATCGACGATGACCGACGGCCCGTCGAGGGTCATCTCGACCGCGCCGGCGAGCACTGCGACGTCGTCGTCGTCGGCAGGATCGATGCCACGACGCAGCGCCGCGAACGTGACCGCACGGTACATCGCCCCCGTGTCGAGGTACTCGAGCCCGAGTCGTGCAGCAACCGCTCGGCCGACCGTGCTCTTGCCGGCGC
>JBGSII010000488.1:0-2281 GCA_041742555.1 Ilumatobacteraceae bacterium | reverse complement strand
TGGGTTACGCGATTACCGAGCGGGTAGACGGGAGTGCCGGCTCGCCTCAGTTCTCAGTCGAGTTGCTCGTCGGGCCAATCGAGATCGAGCTCGATGCCGAGCAGCACAATGCTGTCGTCGCTGACGAGCTGCCCGACGACCACCGATGCTGCGACGAGGGTGCCACCGACGACCAAGACCCGATAGTCGGGACGGTCGGGGTACGCGATGGGGAGCGTGTCGAAGTTCTCAGCGAACTCATCGACAACCGTCGGCAGGTCGATGACGATGAAGTCGGTACTTGATGGCTCTCCGTTTGGCCCTCTGTCGCTGCCGAGCTGGCGGTCGAGGTCGTCGAACAGCGCTTGGTCGACACGAACGGTGCGGCGACTGGTCACCGTTCAGGTGTCGTGGCGTCTCGGTTCGAAGCGATGTGCGATTCGATCTTGCGCCGAGTCCGTTCCAGGAGTTCTGGCGACACCTTGCTGAGGTCGGTTTCGAATCCGGCGCGTACGATCGACTGACGCTCGTTCGGACTCATCTTCTCCAGCTCCTCAGCTGACCAGATCTTCGATGCGCCCATGTCCACACGGTACCAAGCCGGACCTCCGGTCCGAGGACCACGGACAGGAAGGGGGTTCAGCCTCGTCGAAGCGACGGCACGCGGGATCTGTTGTCACCGAGCGATTCGGTCACTCGTATCGCCGGAAATCGAGTGGCCGACGAGAGGTCGGTGACGAACTCAGAGGTGCCGACGTCGGTCATCGTGTCGGCATGCGGGACTCGAGAAACGTGAGCGCGAGCCCGATCTCTTCCACGCGACGCTCGTTGTCGTATGACGCGTGTCCGGTGTCCTTGCGGACATAGACCACGTCGTGCTCTCGCTCGCGCAGCCGGTCGACGTAGGTGTCGGTGGCCCGCGGAGGACAGCGAGGATCGTTCGCGCCGGCGGTGATCAACACCGGCGAGCGAACGGCGTCGACGTAGGTGAGCGGTGACGCTGCCCGATACTCGTCGGGCATCTCGTCGAGCGTGCCCCCAAACAGCACGTGGTCGTACGCCGTCATGAACGCCGGCTGGTCCTCCTGGCTCATAGCGAAGTCGGCCAGCGGCACGAACGCGATGCCCGCCGACCAACGATCGGGTTCGACGCCGAGCGCGAACAGCGTCACATAGCCGCCCCACGAGGCGCCGACCATGGCGACATTGGCGGGATCGATGATCCCGTCGGCTTCCAACGAGTCGCGTACCGCACCGATGTCCTCCATCTCGATGGCGCCGAGCCGAGCGACCAACGCGTCGCGCCATGCCCGCCCGTATCCGGTGGAACCGCGGTAGTTGACTCGCACCACGGCGTAGCCGGCATCGACAAGCGCCGCCGTCAGCGGCAGGTACTCGTCGAGGTCCTGGACAGTCGGTCCGCCGTGCACGACAAAGACGGTCGGAAACGGTGCGCTGCCAACGTCCGGCCGATGCAGAAAGGCGTGCACGCGGCCTGCAGGTCCATTCCCGTAGACGTCCTCCGCCGGGACGGACGGCGCCGGGGGCTCACCGTCGAACACGACAATCGGTTCGCCACCGATCTCGACGATCCGAGGTGGCTCGACAGAGGACTCGACGAGCGCATGGACCGTGCCATCGTCCCGCGCCGAGTACTCGTCGACGACACCGCAAGGTGCGTCAAGGCGGTCCAACGAACCGGAGCCCAGATCGAGTTTGTACAGCACGTCGCGGCCGTCGAGCGACGACACGAGCAGCAGCCCGCTGGCGTCGGGCAACCAAATCCCACGCACATCGCCGTCGAGGTCGACGACCACTTCCTGCACGGCGTCGGTGTCGGGCGACCAGATCAGCAGGCCCTTGCGATCGTGGCGCGAATGGGTCGCGAGCAGGCGCCGATCTCGCGCCGGCGAAAAGGCGATCGGAGTCACGCCGCGGCCCTGGTCGTCGAGTTCCGCAACGATCCGGCCGTCGGAGAGATCGACGATGCGCACGATCGGGTGGAACAAGTCGCCGTCCGGTGGGTGACTGATCGCTGCGACGTCGCCGTCGGCGTCGAGCAACCTGGCGTGCTCCGGGGAGCGGTACACGACCCCACCGAGGCCATCGGCCGACGCCACCGCGAGTTCGAAACCGCCGTCGAAGTCCCGCCCGACGACGGTGAATCGCCCCGGGGTTGTTGGAGGCTTCATTCTGTGCGAGGAGGATGGAGAAGATGGGAAGACCGAGGTTGTATCCAGATGAGTTTCGGCATCGGGCGGTTCGGCTGGTGTACGAGTGGCGCAAGGAGCGCGATGTCGCC
>JBGSII010000487.1:0-5618 GCA_041742555.1 Ilumatobacteraceae bacterium | reverse complement strand
ACTCGAGGACGAGATCCGACCCGACGCGGCGGAGATCTTCGCCTACTTCGCGCAGCAGGACGTGACGCTCAAAGTGATCGCGGGCGACAACCCCGAAACGGTGGCAGCGATCGCCCGCCGCGCCGGGCGGGCGATCGTCGGTGACCCCGTCGATGCGCGTGACCTGCCCGATGGGCTCGACGAACTCGCCGTTGCGCTCGAAGGCGCCACGGTCTTCGGCAGGGTGAAACCTCAGCAGAAGCAGTCGATCGTCAAGGCCTTGCAGTCGCGTGGCCACGTGGTGGCGATGACCGGCGATGGCGTCAACGACGTACTTGCTCTGAAAGACGCCGACCTCGGCATCTCGATGGGTTCGGGCAGCGAGGCGACCAAAGCAGTGGCCGATCTGGTGCTGACCGACAACGCGTTCTCCAGCCTGCCGACCGTGGTCAACGAGGGCCGCAAGGTGATCAACAACGTCGAGCGGGTGTCTAACCTCTTCGTCACCAAAGCGGCCTACGCGGTGCTGCTGACGCTCGCCGTTGGACTGCTGAACTCGCCGTTCCCGTTCCTGCCGCGCCAGCTCACGTTGATCGGCACCTTCAGTATCGGCGTGCCGGGCTTCTTCCTGGCATTGGCTCCCGAGGTCGATCTGATCCGACCCGGCTACCTGCGACGAGTGCTCTGGTTCTCGGTGCCCGCCGGCATCATCGCCGGGAGCACCACGCTGGCGGCGTACGAGGCTTCGCTGGAGATCACTGGCCTCGACCTCGTCGAAGCGAGGACACTGGCGACCGTGACGCTGTTGTTGCTCGGGCTCGTCGTGCTCGCCGTTGCGAGTCGCCCCTACCGGCCCTGGAAGTTCGGACTCGTGGTGGCCATGAGTCTCGGCTATGTCGTGGTGTTCCTCGTGCCGTTCCTGCGGAACTACTTCCAGCTGGAGGTGTTCTGGAGCTCGGCGTGGTGGTTCACGGTGGCTGCGTTCGCCGTCGCAGCACCGCTGATCGTGGCCGTCCCGGTGGCGACCACTCGCTTGTCGAACCGGTCGATTGCCGGCGCTTCGAGGCCGGGGGAATCAGGAACCGCTCAGTAACTGCCTTCGGCGTGGCGGTCGACGCCGAGCAGCTGCACGAGGTCTTCGTGGAGTTCCATCCAGATGTCGTGGAACGAGCCACACATCACACCGGTGAACATCTTCGTCTCACCGTTCACGGCGCGTGCCGCGGCACCGGCCAGGCGATGCCGATACGCCGCGAATCGAGGGACGACGTCAGCGAAGCCGTCGAGCACCGGCGCGCACGACGCGTTGAACCGGTCGAGGTCGGCCAGCCGGTCGGCGTCGTAGCGCTCGTCGGTGTGGTCGTTGGGCTCGCCATCGCGCGTCTGCCACGCGGTGCACAGCTCCTTCAACTGGGTGTTCAGCTCGAGGAACGGTTCGTAGTGGGAGCGAAGACCTGCGCAACGCTCGCCGACGACGTCGGCCAGCTCGGTGGCGTGGCGCTCCTTGCCCTCGGGGGTGAGTTGCCAGAGCTCGCGCGCCTCGAAGAACTTCGAGTGTCCACTCTCGGCGAGTTCGACGAGAATCGCCGCCGTGCGGTCGGCGTCGACCGTCGACAGTTCCGCGAGGGTCGACACCGAACTGAATCCCTTGATCCGCAGCGCGTGCAGGACCAGGAAGCGCGCTTCGTCGTCGTCGATCGCATCCGGGGGAGCTGCCGGCGCAGTTGCGGCGGGAGCAGCGTGGTCGTCGGCGACGTCGGCGGTGAGTCGGTCGATCTCGCTGGCGGGGACGCGGTCCGCGTCGAGGAGTGCCTGGGCCACCGCCAGGCGGGCGATCGGAACTCGGTACGGCGAGCAACTGACGTAGTCGACGCCGGCATCGACCAGGAATCGTGCCGACGCAGGGTCGCCGGCCTGCTCGCCGCAGATGCCGATCTTGAGTTCGGGCTTGACCGAGCGAGCGTCGGTACAGGTCATCTCGATCAGGCGTCCGACGCCCTCTTGGTCGAGCTGGTCGAAGGGGTTGAACGGGAGCACGCCCGCTTCGAGGTAGGCCGGGAGCAGCCGGACCTCGACGTCGTCACGACTGAACGCGAACGTCAGCTGGGTGAGATCGTTGGTGCCGAACGAGAAGAAGTCGGCGTGGGCGCTGAGGTCGGCCGCCACCAGTGCCGCCCGCGGCGTCTCGACCATCGCACCGATGCTCACGGCATCGAAATCGGTGACCCCGGCCTCCGCGAGCGCGTCGAGCACCCAGCCGCGGGCCATGGCGAGTTCGTCCGCTCCCATCACCAGCGGGATCATGATCTCGACCCTCGGGTCGCGCCCGGCGGCCAGCGCCTCCCCGACGGCCCTGGCCAATGCGCGCACCTGCATCTGGTAGACGCCAGGCTTCACGACGCCGAGTCGCACGCCCCGCGTGCCGATCATCGGGTTGGTCTCGCGAAGCCGTCGCACGGCGGCGAGTTCGGCGCGCGACTCGTCGTCGAGCATGCCGGTCGCCTCGGCCACGACCAGGCGCTCGTAGTCGGGGAGGAACTCGTGCAACGGCGGATCGAGGAGTCGCACCGTCACGGGGAGGCCGTCCATGGCAGCGATGATCGACGCGAAGTCGGCCTGCTGGACGACGTCGAGGTCGTGCAGGATGTCGCGTTCGTGGGTCGGGTCGTCGCTGAGGATCAACCGACGGACCAGGCGGAGTCGTTCCTCGGCGAGGAACATGTGCTCGGTGCGGCACAGCCCGATTCCCTCCGCCCCGAGGTGGCGAGCATGGGCAGCGTCATCGGCGGTGTCGGCGTTGGCGCGCACACCGACGCGGCCGGCGCGGATCAGATCGGCCCAACCCAACAGCGTCTCGAGTTCGACGGGCGCGGCGCGAGTGGAGGCAACGACGGCGCCTTCCATCACGTTCCCGGTTCGACCGTCGATCGAGATCTCGGTCCCCTCGGCGTGGAACTGGTGACCGATGCGGATGCCGCCGTCGACGACGACGACATCGGCGGCGCCGACGACCGCAGGGATTCCCCACCCGCGCGCGACGACGGCGGCGTGACTGGCGAGGCCACCCCGAGCCGTCAGGATCCCTCTGGCGGATTGCATTCCGAGGACATCGTCGGGCGTCGTCTCGGTGCGCACGAGGATCACGTCGAGACCACGATCGGCGGCCTCGACGGCCGCTTCGGCGCTCGTCACGATGCGCCCCGCTGCCGCCCCCGGCGATGCCGGGAGTCCGGTGGTCAAGATGGTGTACTCGCCGTCCGGGTCGAACCTGGCGTGCATGAACGTCGACAGCTCGGCGGCCGGCACGCGCCGGATGGCATCGGCGACGGTCGTGTCGGTGAACGGATCGCGCGCCTCGTTCACGGCGGCGATGATCAGCTCGGTGAGGCTGTCCGGCGTGGTGTTCTCGGATGCTGGTCGACTGTTCGGCGCGTGGGTGCTCGTCACGGTTCCCCCTTCTCGGCTGGCGACGCTAGTCCGACGCACGATCCGGCGAGGAGGCCGGGCGTGAGCCGCAGCGGCTCACCGGTTGAGCAGCACCGGAATGTTGCGTGGCCCGCGAATCTGACCGTTGGCCCACGTGGTCGGCTTGCTCGTGTCGAGTGCGTAGTCCGGAAATGCCCGGAGCCACTCCTGGAACGCCACGGTGCACTCGAGCCGTGCGAGGTTCGAGCCCACGCATCGGTGGATGCCCAGCCCGAACGCGACATGGCGATTGTTGAGCCGGTCCATGTCGAACACGTCCGGGTTCTCGAAGGCGGCCGGGTCATGGTTGGCCGCCGGGAACGTCAACAACATCTGATCGCCGGCATGGACGGGACAGCCGCCGATCTCGGTGTCACCGATCACCTTGCGGGCCATCGTCACCGGTGCGTAGTAGCGCAGTACTTCCTCGGTGGCGGTGTTCCACAGCAGGTCGCCGTTGTCGGCAGCGACGAGTCGTTCGACCTGCTCGGGGTGCTGGGCGAAGTGCCACAGGCCCGAACCGATCGCACTCCACGTGGTGTCGATGCCGGCGATGATCAACAGGTTGATGTAGCCGACCTTCAGGTCCCAGTCGACTGCCTCACCGTCGATCTCGGCGTTGGCGATCATGGTCAGCATGTCGTCTTGTGGGGTGGCGAGGCGGTCGTTGAGCAGCCTGTCGACGTACTCCTTCATCTCGGTTGCCACGGCGAGGCGAACAGCGTTGTCCCGCGGCCCGAACTGGAAATTGCGGTAGATCCAGTCGCGGAACAGGTCGGCGTCTGCTTCGGGCAAGCCGGTGAGTTTGCAGATGCCGTGCACCGGGATGTGCTGGGAGAACTGGGCCGCCGCGTCGGCACTGTCAGCGCCATCGAGTTCGGCGATGAGCGTTCGGCAGAACTTGCGCAGGTCCTCCTCGAGCGGCGCGACGTTCTTGGGGCTGAACGCCGGCAGCAAGAGTCGCCGGTGACCATGGTGTTCCGGCGGATCGGATGTGATCGGTGGTGCCGGCCGCCGTGGTGCATCGGGTCGGCCGACGTTGACCCAGATCGACGAGAAGTGTTCGGTGTCGTTGGCAACGGCGGCGACGGCCTCCATCGTCACGGGCATGAACGCCCGCCCGTAGCGCTCGGTCGTGGCGACCGGGCACTGCTCGCGCACCGAGTTCCAGATCTCGATCGCGTTCTCACCCCACTGGTCGTCGAGCCAGTCCCAGTCGGTCAGCCAGTTCTCGACGGGTGGCATCTCCACATGGTCGGCTTCGTACGGCATCGACGTCCCCCTTGTCGGTCGACGGATCAACGTAGTCCCAGGTCTGGCGACCGACAAGATCAGACGTCGTGTGATGCGAGCGCTACGATCGCCGTGCCGGTGACGACACGCTCGCCGTCGCGATCCAGCCAGACCTCGCAGGTGGCGCGTCGCTCGCCGTCGTCCTCGGTCACCGACACGACGCGCCCGTGTGCCGTCACCTGCTCGCCGTCGAGCACCGGCCGGCCGAACGACACCGACAGCCGTCGCACACACGCCGGTCCGGCCCAGTCCAGCAGCATGTTGACCACGTAGCCGAGGTTGAGCGGTCCCTGGTTGACGACGCGACCGCCGAGCCCGATGGCTGCGTTGGCGTCGCGGTCCCAGTGCACCGGGTACGGATCGCGCAGGATCGCCGCCATCGTGCGCATGCGCGCGGGGTCGACGAGTGGCATCGTCCACGGTGGAATCTCGTCGCCCGGCGCAACGTCGGCGAGGTCGTTCATCGCCGCAACACCCAGCGGTTCGTGACGCGGGCCGTGAGCCGGTCGTCCTCGTCGAACAAGGAGATCTCGAACGCGAACTTGTCGATGACACGGCCGGCGTCGTCACTCGTGCGCCGGGCGGTGACGATGCCGCCCTCCACGCGGTACTCGACGTCTTCGCGCAGCGGGCGTACGTACTCCCAGTCGTAGCCCTCGAGCCCGACCGAGCCGGGCCCGGCGACACCACCCAACGCGAACAGCTCGGCGATCGAGGTGCCGACGCCGAGGATCGGGGCGTGGAACAGCACGATCGGGTGCGCCAGGCCGTCCGGGAGCGGCTCACGGCCCGTGCAGTCGGTGAGCAGCCAGTTCTCCCAGTGCTCGATGCGGTAGCGCCCGCCGGCGAACCGGTGGCCGACCAGCGCCTCCAGTTCGGCC
>JBGSII010000486.1:0-3234 GCA_041742555.1 Ilumatobacteraceae bacterium | reverse complement strand
GCGCGGCGCCGGGCCGGCTGGGTGCCGGCCGTCGGGGCGATCGGACCGCCGAGCGCGCTCTCTGCCGTGGCGGCTGAAGCGACCGCCCAAGAGGCGCTGCACGGAGCGCTGTACCTGTCGTACGCCGACATGATCGATCTGCACGCCGATCGCGGGCTGACGCGCGCGCAGATGGAGCTCGTCGCCGCTCGCGTGTCGTATCTCAACGACTGCTTCTTTTGACTGTTCGCCCATGCCGGGATGCTCCGTGCGAGCGCCCACGCAACTGGCGAGCCGATCGATCTCCGCGCGATCACGGACCGAGCCCCCGAGGCGTTGCTTCGTGACGGCACCGAATTGCTGCGGTTCGTCACGGCGCTGATCCGGGACGGGGCGAACCTCGACAATGCCCGAGCTGAGCTGGCCGCGTCGCGCGGGCCGTCTGCGGTGGTCCGCGCGGCGGCGGTCGCCGGCAACTTCCAGATGATGAACCGCCTCGTCGACGCGACGGGTGTGCCGATCGGGGCGTCGCTGCGAGCGATCGCCGTCGACCTCGGCCTCGATCCGGCTGACGCACCCTGAACCGTCAGCGACGGTGCGCCAGGTGGGCGTGCTCGTCGAGCGGGTTGACCGACCGATCGACGGCGCCGGCGAGCCAGGCTGCCGTGAGCGCGTACGACCGATCGATCAGTTCGGCGGCGCGGCTGAAGTCGTTCGGTTTGACGTCGATCGGGCATGGCGGTGGGATCACACGTACGTCGGCGCACGCGAGGAAGTGGTCGACGTCGGCCGACAGGCGCCGGTTGATCATCAGGGAGACGGCGTGCAGTGTGATCGCCAGCGCCGAGGTCGGCGCCCGCTCGAGCGAACAGGCGTAGCCGGTCGCGAGCACGTAGATGGTGTCGGCGCCGAGGTCGACGGCGTGCGAGACCGGGGCGTTGTTCACGACACCGCCGTCCATGTAGGTCCGCCCGTCGACGACGACGGGCGCGAACACGCCGGGAATCGCTGCACTCGCAGTGATGACGTCGACCGCCGACCCACTCGACAGCGCGATGTCGTTGCCGTCGAGGACGTCGGTGACCACGACGTGGAGCGGGATGGGTGCGTCCTCGAGCCGTTCGAAGCGGACATGCGAGCGGATGAGCGAGCGCAGACCACCCGAGTCGATCAGGCTGGCCCGGCGACCGAGGAAGCCGGCAAGCCCGAGGCCGAATCGCAACGGGAACACGTCACCGCGTCGCATCGACGTCCAGATCGCCTCCAGCTCGTCGACACCGTCGCCAGGAGGTGCGCCCGCCACCCATGCCGCGTTGATCGCCCCGACGCTCGCTCCGACCAGCAGGTCCGGCCGGATGCCCGCCTCGTGGAGCGCACGCAGCATGCCCACCTGCACGGCACCGAGGTTGGCGCCCCCCGACAGAACAAACGCTGTGGTCATCTCGCCTCCACACCTCCGCAACGACCCGGTCGGTCGTCGACTGATCGAGGAACCCGGCGTGGAGTCCGCGACTTCCACGTCGGTGGCGGCGACATCGCTCGGGAAGCGAGAACGATGCCACCGGGTTCCCCCCGCACAACACTCAACGAGAAGGGCACCAGCGACATGGTCCGAGCACATTGGAATGGGGCGGTCATCGCCGAATCCGACGACACTGTCATCATCGACGGCAACCACTACTTCCCGGCCGAGTCGGTCGACGAGCGGTACTTGGTGCCCAGCACCACTACCACGGTGTGCCCGTGGAAGGGCACGGCGTCGTACTACTCGGTCAACGTCGACGGTCAGCTGAACCGCGACGCCGCCTGGTACTACCCGACGCCGTCGTCGGCTGCGAAGAAGATCCAAGGGCGAGTCGCCTTCTGGCACGGCGTGAAGATCGAAGATGCGGGTCCGTCCGAACCTCGACGTTCGTTCTTCGATCGGTTCCGTCGTCAACATGACGATGCATCGGATGCCGGCAGTGACGCCGCGCCGAGCGCCGTCGACGCCACCGCGGGAACCAGGGTCGTCGAGCTCGATGACGCATCGTTCTTCACGGCGTTGGAGCGCAAGGTGACCATCGTCGACTTCTGGGCGCCGTGGTGCGGACCGTGCAAGCAGCTCCATCCGCTGTTCGACGCACGAGCAGCCGATCACGCCTCCGAGGGACTGCAGTTCGCACGGGTGAATGTCGACGAGAACCCGGGGATCGCCACGGCGTTCAACGTCATGAGCATTCCCACCATCGTCGTGCTCGATCCCGACGGCCACGAACTCGACCGTGAGATCGGCCTGCCGAACAAGCGCCGGCTCGATCAGCTGGTGCAGAGCGCCAGTTCGCTGTCCGCCAAGATCGTCGGGCAAGGTGCGGCATGAGCACGATCCACAACACCAACGAGACCACCGTTGACGTCGTCGTGCTCGGCATGGGCCCCGGAGGTGAGGACGTCGCCGGAAATCTGGCCACTGCCGGACTGTCCGTCGTCGGCATCGAAGCGGGCCTCGTCGGCGGGGAGTGCCCGTACTGGGGTTGCATTCCGTCGAAGATGATGATCCGCGCCGCCCACACACTCGCCGAGGCACGCCGGATCCCCGGTCTCGCCGGCACGGCGACCGTGACCCCCGACTGGGCACCGGTCGCCGCGCGGATCCGCGCCGAGGCCACAGACGACTGGGACGACACCGTCGCGGTCGACCGCTTCGTCGGCAAGGGCGGAATCTTCGTCCGCGGCCGCGGCCGGCTGGTCGCCGCCGACGTCGTCGAGGTCGACGGACACCGATACCGCGCCACACGGGCGGTGGTCGTCGCCACCGGCACGACGGCCGGTGTCCCTCCGATCCCCGGACTCGCCGACACGCCGTTCTGGACCAACCACCAGGCGATCGAAGCCGCGGAACTCCCGTCGTCGATCATCGTGCTCGGCGGCGGCGCCATCGGCTCGGAACTCACCCAGGTGTACGCCCGCTTCGGCGTCGACGTCACGATCGTCGAAGCGCTCGATCGCCTGCTCCCGCTCGAGGAACCCGAAGCCGGCCACTTGCTCGCCGACGTCTTCCGCAGCGAGGGCATCGACGTGATCACCGGTACTGCAGCGGCCAGCGTCGCCTACGACGGCAAGTTCCAGGTGCAGCTCGCGAACGGCCGAGAGTTGGTCGCCGAGCAGCTGCTCGTGGCCACCGGCCGACGTATCGACCTCGCGGGCATCGGCGCCGACGTGCTCGGTGTCGACACCGCCACGGCGCGAGTGCTCCCGGTCGACGAACACCTGCGG
>JBGSII010000485.1:0-6358 GCA_041742555.1 Ilumatobacteraceae bacterium | reverse complement strand
CGTACGCGATCGCGTGCGACCCGGCCGCGCAGGCGGTGCAGATGGTCTCGGCCGGGCCCTGCAGCCCGTAGCGCATCGAGATCGAAGCGCCCGATGCGTTGGCCATCATCATCGGCACGAGGAAGGGCGACACCCGTCGTTCGCCCTTCTCGAGGCGCACCTGGACCTGCTCCTCGATCGAGTGCAGACCGCCCACGCCAGTTGCGAAGATCGTGCCGAACCGGGCCGGATCGACGCCGATCGCATCGACGCCGCCGGACTGCTCGAACGCCTCGGCGGCGGCAGCCAACGCGAACTGTTCGACGCGGTCGGCGCGGCGCGCCTGCTTCGGATTGTCGAAGTACGGTGCCGGATCCCACCCGTCGATGGTGAGGGACTGACCGCTGGTGATGCCGGGTCCGAGCAAACCGTTCCAGAACGCCGTACGCCCGATCCCAGTAGGGGCGACGACGCCGAGGCCCGTGACTGCGACCCGACGGCCGCCGCCGGTCACAGCTTGGCGGCGACGATGTCGTAGGCCTGTTGGACCGTCTCGACGCCTTCGAGTTCCTCTTCGGGCACCGACACGTCGAACTCCTCCTCCAGGGCCATCACGAGCTCGACGAGATCGAGGCTGTCGGCATCGAGATCGTCGCCGAAGTTGGCCTCCGGCACGACGGCGCTCTCCTCGACGGACAGCACCTCGACGGCGCACTTGCGGAATCGGGCAAACAGTTCTGGGTCCACGGTCTTCTCCTTGTCGGTGGATGGTGAAGTGTGCCACACCCGTTCGGGTGAGCTGATGATGTGAAACGCGGGTCAGTGTCCCATGCCGAGACCACCGTCGACGGGAATGACGGCGCCGGTGATGTACGCCGCGTCATCGGACGCGAGGAAGGCGATGACCCCGGCAACCTCCGACGGCTCGGCGACACGCTGCAGCGGCACCATGGCGGTGAGTTCGGCCATGCGGTCGGCACCGAGCGCGGCCGTCATGTCGGTCGCCACAGGGCCGGGCGCGACGACGTTGACGGTGATCGAACGCGAGCCGAGCTCGCGGGCGATCGATCTGGCAAAGCCGACGAGACCGGCCTTCGAGGCGGCGTAGTTGGCCTGCCCGGCCGAACCGAGAAGCCCGACGACGGACGACACGAGCACGATGCGGCCACGGCGGGCCTTGAGCATGGAGCGGCTGGCGCGTTTGACCACGCGGTAGGCCGCGGTGAGATTGGCATCGATCACGGCCGTGAAGTCGTCCTCCGACATGCGCAGCAGCAGGCCGTCGCGTGTGATCCCGGCGTTGGACACCAGCACTTCGACGGGATCACCGAAGTGCTCCTCGACGGCGGCGAAGGCCGCGTCGACATCGTCGACGGAGGTGACGTCGCATCGCACACCGAAGAACCCGTCGGGTGGGGGCGACGAGTTGTAGGTGACCGCGACACGGTCGCCCAGCGAAGCGAAACGCTCGGCGCACGCCAGGCCGATCCCGCGCGCGCCGCCGGTGATCAGGACGACGCGACTCATGACGAACGCACCCGGGGGGCGATCGGAGCGCTCCACCGGACCACGGCACTCGCCGCGGTCATCCCTGCTCCGAATCCGACGAACAGCACCAGATCACCTTGGCAGATGCGACCACGATCCAAGGCGTCGGCGAGCGCGAGCGGTATCGACGCCGCGGACGTGTTGCCGGTGCGATCGAGCACGATCGAGGCGCGGTCGAGCCCGATGCCCAGTCGATCCAACGATGCCGAGATGATCCTGATGTTGGCCTGATGCGGAATCACGAGCGCGATGTCGTCGGCGACGACGCCGGCGGCCTCCATCGACGCGGTTGCCGACTCGGCCATGATCCGCACGGCCCGTCGGAACACCTCGCGACCTTCCATCTGGAGCTTGCCGCCGATCTCGGCGTACAACGCCCCCTCGGCGCTCCCGTCCGCGGCAAGATCCCAGCCGAGGAGTTGGCCCCCGCCGTCGACGGCCTCGATGACGGCGGCACCGGAACCGTCTGCGAACAGGATCGCCGTGTTGCGGTCGCTCCAATCGGTGATCCGGGCGAGCGTGTCCGTGCCGATCACGAGCACCTTCTCGGCCCCCAGTGCGATCAGTCCGTGGGCGTTGACCAGGCCGTACACCCAGCCCGAACACGCAGCGTTGAGGTCGTAGGCCCCGCACGTGAGCCCGAGCAGGTGCTGGACGGTGGAGGACGTTGCCGGAACGGCCCGGTCGGGGGTGGTCGTCGCCAGCACGAGCGCATCGATGTCCTGCGGTTGCAGGCCCGCTCGCTCGATGGCTTGGCGCCCGGCCTCGACGGACAACCCGGCCGTGGTGCCGCCGACGCGTCGCTCGCTGATGCCCGTGCGCTCGACGATCCACGCGTCGTTCGTGTCGATCGTGCGCTCGAGGTCGTGATTGGTGACGACCGTGTCGGGCAGGGCCGTCCCCCATCCGGTGATCGCCGCACCACGCACTCCTGCTGGAACTGCCGGCATCGTCAGACGTGGTCTCTCACTGCTCGGTTCGCAGCCAGGCGATCGGTTGTCGGGACGTGACGCGCTCGGTGTCGAGTGCGATGAAGCTCTGGAGCAGCCCGCCGAACGGTGATCGCACCTCGACGTCGCCGACGTGGCCGACGACGGTGCCGACCTCGATCGCGGAACCCTCACCCAACCCTGCGACCGGCGAGAAGATGCCGGCAGCGGGACTCACGACGAGGCGCTCGACGGCGAAGAGATGCTCGCCTTCCTGCTGGCGGGGTCCGGACGGCGTGCCGGCGCCGACCCACTCGAGCAGCTTGTCGAGGTCCTCGGGCGTGGCGACGGAGATGGTCCGGCTGTCGGCGACGGTCCGCTTGGCCATCCCGGTCAGCACCGCACCTGGGCCGAGTTCGGCGAAATCGGTGACACCGGCGTCGGCGAGCGTGAGCAGGCAGTGTTTCCACCGCACCGGACTCGACAACTGCGCGGACAACAGGCTGGACCAGTCGGCGGCTTGTTCGTGCATGAGCGCATCGACGTTCGACACCACGGGGACATCG
Organism: Ilumatobacteraceae bacterium; assembly: GCA_041742555.1. Classification (GTDB taxonomy): domain Bacteria; phylum Actinomycetota; class Acidimicrobiia; order Acidimicrobiales; family Ilumatobacteraceae; genus Sva-07. The sequence continues at coordinate 3,336 of JBGSII010000485.1, read as the reverse complement.
CTGTCGCGCGGATTCGCGTCGGAGAGCGCGGCGCGCAAGCGGTCGCGAGCAGCGGTCATGAACGGCGTGTGGAACGCTCCGGCCACCTGCAACGGCATGACCTTCTTTGCTCCGAGGTCCTTGGCGTGAGCGGTTGCTGCCTCGACGCCGTCGGGCGAACCGGCGATCACGACCTGGCCGGGCGCGTTGTAGTTGGCGACCCACACGTCGGCGTCGGCTCTGCGGCAGGCGACGTCGACCTGGTCGTCGTCGAGGCCGAGCACCGCGGCCATCGTGCCCGGTTGGGCCAACCCGGCATCGTGCATCGCGGCGCTCCGTTCACAGACGAGGCGGATGCCGTCGTCGAAGCCGAGCGCGCCGGTGGCGGTGAGCGCCGTGTACTCGCCGAGGCTGTGTCCGGCGCAGAAACTCGGGGCGATACCGAGACGCTCGACCGCGTCGAGCACCATCAGACTCGAGACGAACGTGGTGAGCTGCGCGTTGCGGGTGTCCTTGAGTTCGTCGGCGTCGGCGTCGCACAGCAGGGCACCGATGTCGCGACCGGCGATCTCGCTGGCTTCGTCGATCAATTCCCAGCTCTCGTGGCCGCGCCAGGGGAGTCCCATGCCAGGTCGCTGGGACCCTTGGCCGGGGAAGGTGAAAGCGAGCATTGCGGGCAGGCTAGACCGCTTGCCGTGAGCGGGAGAGCTACCGACGGGTAAGCCCGCTAGTCTCGCCGTCGCGTACGGCCCCGGTAGCCCAATTGGCAGAGGCAACGGTCTCAAACACCGTCAAGTGTCGGTTCGAGTCCGACCCGGGGCACCGTACTGATGGTCTCGCTCGTCGGCCCTTCGGTTCTCCTCGCTCGACTGCGGCTCGTCGGCCCTTCGGTTCTCCTCGCTCGGCTGCGGCTCGTCGCTGGCGCTTTCCTCGCCGCGTGGTCACGCTTCGGTTCTCCTCGCTCGACGGACCGTCGCGATCAGATCGACCGGCCGGTCCCTTCCCAGTACTTGGCGCGCAGCTCGCGTTTGGGGAGCTTGCCCGTGGCAGTGCGCGGCAATGGCCCGAAGTCGTACGACCTCGGGCACATGTAGCCCGCCAGCCGCTCCCGACACATGCGCTTCAGGTCGGCTTCGACCGTCTCGGCGTCGGCGCCCGCCAGCAGTTCGACCGCCGCTTTGACCTCCTCGCCGAACTCGTCGTTCGGGACCCCGAACACGCCGCAGTCGGCGACCAAGGGATGGGTGGTGATCACGGCTTCGATCTCGGCGGGGTAGATGTTGACGCCGCCGGAGATGATCATGTCGATCTTGCGGTCGGACAGGAACAGGTACCCGTCGTCGTCGACGTAGCCGATGTCACCGAACGTGAAGACCCCCGGCTCGAGGTGGGCGTTCTTCGACTTCTCCTCGTCGCCGAGGTAGGTGAAGTCGATGCCCATCAGGCTCCTGACGAAGATCTGGCCGACCTCGTTCGGACCCAGCTGTTCGCCGTGCTCGCCGACGATCAACAGTTCGGCCACCGGTGTCGGACGGCCGACGGTCCCGGGCCGCTGCAACCATTCGTGGGAGTCGACGATCGTGCCGACACCGCCGGCCTCGCTGGCCCCGTACAGCTCCATCAGGACCGGCCCCCACCAGTCGATCATCTGCTGCTTGACGCCGGGAGGACACGGCGCAGCGGTGTGCATCACGTACTCCAGGCTCGCACCGGAGAACGAGGCCTTCACGTCGTCGGGCAACTTGAGCATCCGGGTGAAGTGGGTCGGCACGGCGTAGTAGATGTTGACGCCGTGCTCGTCGATCAGGCGCAGCGTCTCCTCTCCGTTCCACTTTCGCCGCAGGATGATCGTCGCTCCGAGGAAGAACGGCACGCCACAGATCGCGAGCGGGCCGCCGTGATAGAGCGGTGCGTTGCAGAGCACGACCTTGCCGTCGAGGTCGGTCAACCGGTAGAGGCTGAGCAGGAGTGCGAGCTTGCCGAGGTTCTCGTTGGGATCACCGCCGACCTGTTGCAGTGTCGATTGGACTCCCTTGGGACGTCCGCTCGTACCGGAGGTGTAGAGCATCGACTTGCCCGAGATCTGATCTGCCGGCTCCTCCGGTGATCCTGCGGCGATGATCTCCTCGATGTCGGTGAAGCCGTCGATCGGTCCACCGAATGTGATGCGGATCTCGGCTCCGGCCGCCACGGCAGCGTCGTGCACGGCGTCGGCGAACTCTGCGTCGCCGACGATCGCCCTCGCTCCCGAGTTCTCGATCACGTAGGCGATCTCCTCGGCCGAGAAGTGCCAGTTCACCGGGACCATCACGAGCCCCAGGTTGCTGCCGGCGCTGAACGTCTCGAGCCATTCGTGACGGTTGTTGCCGACGACGCACAACGTGTCGCCGAGACCGAGACCGAGCCCTCGCAACCCGTGCATCAGGCGGTTCACACGCTCGTTGTGCTCGGCCCACGTCCACGAGCCGAACTCGTCGATGATCGCCGGGTCGTCCCCCCGATCGGCCAGCCGTTGCTCCAACCCTGCCACCATGTCGAACCCCCCGTTCGCTCGTGACCCGAGCGATGACTCTTGCACCTCCTTGCGAGGCTGTCGATGTAGCGTTGGTCACTCATGGGCAACTGGCTCGTCGAACGTCGGCTGTCGCAGGTGGCCTCTCGTCTGAAGTCGTTGCGTGCCGAGCTGGCCGTGATCGACGAGCAGATGGTCTCCCTCGGCGACGACGCCGACGATCAGGAGATCAGGGCGTTGGTGTCCGAGACCGCCGGCGCGTCGTTCGAAGCTCGCGATGCCCGCCGTCACGTCGACGCCCACGCAAGACATCGTGCCAAGGTGATCGAGGAGATCGCCTCGCTCGAGCGTCGACAGGACGAGTTGCTCGACCGAATGTGACTCGATCGCAGGCCGGTCAACCTGCCCTGCGAAGCTCACTCCATGGACCCGATCACTGCACGCAAGACCTGGCGCACCCTCGAGCCGATCCACGGAGCGATCTACTTTGCCGCCGAGGCCCGCGAGGAGTACGCATCCCTGGGGATCGAGGATCGGATGGCGGGGTACTTCGCGTCGCGTGCGGCCCCCATGGGTGCCGTGCCGGCCGACGTCGTGATCGCAACGTTCTTCAACTTCGACCCCGACCTCGTCCGTCGGAGCATGGCGGGCGTCTGGGATCGGGTCACGCCAGGGGACATGTTGGAGGCCCGGTTGCGGGGTGCCGACCGGATGATTCGCAACCACGCTGGCGCATTCGTCGACACGTCGGAACTCGCCGAGGCGGCGCAGCTCGCCCGCACCGCAGCCACCGCCGCCTGTGATCGGACCGAGGGCCGACCGCTCTTCGCCGGCCACGCGTCGCT
>JBGSII010000484.1:0-1824 GCA_041742555.1 Ilumatobacteraceae bacterium | reverse complement strand
ACCCGGCAGAGCCCGGCGGCGAGCATGCCAAGGAGTCCGGCCTTCGGCGTCGACGCGTTCACGATCGCGGGACGGATCCGTCGGATCAGCCCGATCGTCGCGCCGAGGGCTCGCAGATCGGCGAGGGGCGACGGCTCGCGGACGAACGGGAGATGTTCGACGGTGACACCGCCATCCCAGCCGTCGGCGCTGGCCGGCACGGAAGCAGCGGAGGACGCCCCGACCGGTTGGCTGAGTCGGGTCGCCACCGTCACGTCGAAACCCTGCTCGACCAGATGGCCGAGCTGCCCGCGGACCAACACCCTCGAGATCTCGTCGGTCAACAGGTACAGCACCCGCGTCGACCGCGCGACGTTCACCGCTCACTCCACCCGGGTCTGCGCAAGCGGGGAGCCATTCCGGACCGCTCGGTCAGAGGAGTTCACCGACGAACGAGTGCCCCTGCAGCAGGTTCTTGGTGTCGAACACCAGCCGGGAGTGCTCTGCGATGACCGCCGGGTCGAACTCGGGATGATCGACGAGGATCACCACGACATCGGCAGCGGCCAGCTCGTCCGGCGAGAAGGCGACCAGCGGATCGCTCAACTGACCGGCGTTCACCTCGGGGATGTACGGATCACAGAACCGCACGTCGGCACCGCTCGCCTTCAGCCGCGCGGCCACGTGGACCGAGGGACTCTCGCGCCAGTCGCTCGTCGCCTTCTTGTAGGCCAGACCGAGCAGCAGGACGCGACTGCCGTTGACCGCCTTGCGCTCACGATTCAGCATCGCCGTCACACGATCGTGGACGTAGTCGGGCATGTGCTCGTTGACGTCGTTGGCCAACTCGACGAAGCGGAAGGTGTGGCCGAGGTGCTGCTTGACCCGCCATGCCAGATAGCTCGGGTCGATCGGCAGGCAGTGACCACCCACCCCGGGCCCGGGCGTGAACTTCATGTACCCGAACGGCTTGGTCGCGGCAGCGTCGATCGCCCGCCACACGTCGACGTCGAGGTCTCGCGCGAACATCGCCAGCTCGTTGACTAGCGCGATGTTCACGTGCCGGAACGTGTTCTCGAGCAGCTTGACGAGTTCCGCCTCCGCACACGAACCCACCGGGACCGTCTGGTCGACGAGGGCCGAGAAGAACGCGTCGACGACCGCCAACCCCTCGGGCGTCGACCCGCTGATCACCTTGGGGGTGTTGACGAGGCCGTGCGTCGCATTGCCCGGGTCGATCCGCTCCGGTGAGTAGCCGAGGTAGAACTCGTCGAGGCCGAGCCCCGAGCCGTCGGCGAGGATCGGAGCGAGCAGCTCGGTGGTCGTGCCCGGATAGGTCGTGCTCTCGAGGACCACACACCCACCCGGGCGCAGATGGCGTGCCAGGTCGGCGCCGGCCATCTCGATGTACGACAGGTCGGGCAGCCCGTCGCGCAAGGGCGTCGGCACACTGATCACGGCGATGTCGAACCCGGCCACGTCGGCCGCATCGGTGGTCGGCTGGTAGCCAGCGGCCAACGCCCGCGCCAGCTCGTCGTCGGAGATGTCGCCCACGTACGACACGCCCGACGCCAACGACTTCACCCGGTCGACCGACGCATCGAACCCGACGACGGAGAACCCGACCTCCACGGCCCGCATGGCGACCGGCAGCCCGACGTACCCCTGCCCGACGACGACGACCTTCGCCGAACGATCCTCGATTCGTCTGATCGCGTCCTGATGGTTCATGTTGCTCCTCGATTGACTGGCCGCGCCGGTGCGCCCACGACGGTAACCCCCGGCGCCACGTCCGAGGTGACCACCGCTCCGGCCCCGACGAACGCCCCGGCGCCGACCGTCACG
>JBGSII010000483.1:0-24939 GCA_041742555.1 Ilumatobacteraceae bacterium | reverse complement strand
GGTTGCCGTCCGGGGGCGATCGGTCGTCGCCACGTCACGAGGTCGTCGGGACGGGCTTGGCGCCTCGGACGAGGCGGCCCGGGAGTGCATCGGTGGCCACCCCGTCGTGATAGGTCTCCTGTCCGGCGACGATCGTGTGGCGCCAACCGTCGGCGCGCTGGAGCAGGCGCCGCCCGCTCGCTGGGAGGTCGTGGACGATCTCGGGCTTGTGGAGCCGAAGTCGATCGAAGTCGACGACGTTGATGTCGGCGCGGTAGCCAGGAGCGATGACGCCACGGTCGAGCAGCCCGACCGTCCGAGCGGTGTCGCGGCAGTGGCGCTGGACGAGGAATGGAAGCGGGATCCGGTCGTGGTCACGGTCGCGGCCCCAGTACGACAGCAACGTCGTCGGGAAACTCCCGTCGCAGATCGTGCCGACGTGGGCGCCGCCGTCGCCGAGGCCCGGCACGGTGTACGGGTGGGTGAGCATCTCGTGGCAGCCATCGAGGTTGCCGTCGACGTAGTTGAGGAACGGGAGATACAACAAGCCGTGTCCGTTGTCCGCCAGCATCGCGTCGAGGGCAACCTCCTCCGCGGTGCGCCCAGCGCGCACGGCGACCGCCTCGATCGAGCTGTTGAGTGGCGGCTCGTAGTCGGGCTCGTCGCTCATCTCGAAGAGCAGGTCGTAGCGGCCGATCAGGTTGCCGCCGAGCTTGTCGCGCGATCGTTCCGCAGCGACGGCGAAGAGACGCTCGCGGAAACCCTCGTCGCGCAAGGCGACGGCGCGCTCGGCCAGCGGCAGGTCGGCGATCTCGCCGTACACGGGATTGGTGACGAACGGGTTCAGGGTGCACTCGAGTCCGAGGATCAGGCCCACCGCGCGCGGCGCCACCTGGCCCGTCATCGTCAGCCCGTCGGCGTTGGCCTCCGCGAGGCGATCCAGCAGACCGCGGAACGCGTCGGGCACCATGGGGTTGCGAGCGATCGAGATCGACATCGGACGCCCTGATGTGGCGACCATCTCGCGCAACATGGCGAACTCGCCATCGGGGTCGAGGAAGTCCGACACCACCTGCAGCACGCCGGTCCCCGTCGCGCCGACACCCTGCGCGATGCCGATCAGCTCGTCGGGCGCCGCCGTCAACGTCGGCGTGTAGGCGCCGGTCGAGGTCTTGTGGTTGCGCGTCCGGCTCGTGCTGAAGCCCAGCGCACCGGCCTCGATGCCCTGCCGGGCCAGTTCGGCCATCGCCGCGATGTCATCGGGCGTGGCGTCTTCGTGGTCGGCGCCGCGGTCGCCCATCACGTGCAGGCGCAGCGCGCCGTGCGGGACCTGCATCGCGACATCGATGTCGTGGGGGATCGAGTCGACGGCGTCGAGGAACTCACCGAACGAGTTCCAGTTCCAGCGCAGTCCCTCGTGGAGTGCCGCGCCGGGGATGTCCTCCACGCCTTCCATCAGCTCGATGAGTTTGTCGTGGTCGGCGTCGTGCACCGGCGCGAAGCCGACCCCACAGTTTCCGGTGACGACCGTCGTGACACCGTGCCACGATGACGGTTGGAGACGTTCGTCCCAGGTGGCCTGTCCGTCGTAGTGCGAGTGGATGTCGACGATGCCGGGGATGACGAGCGCGCCGTCGGCGTCGATCGTGCGCTCTGCGCTGCCGGACACGAGCCCGACCTCGACGATGCACCCGTCGCTCACTGCAACGTCGGCTGTGCGGGCATCGACGCCGGTTCCGTCGATGACGGATCCACCGCGGATGATCAGGTCGTAGTCGGCCATGCGCAAGTCTCGCGCCGCTCCGTGTCCGTTCGAGACCCGGACGCAGACGGACACCCGGGGCGACGGAACATCGTGCATGGGGCCTCGGGCAGTCCCTAGGATCGGGCTCGTGGTCCACCCTCGAGGATTCTCCGGTCCGACGGGGTTCGAAGGGGCCGGAATGGAGTCCGAGGAAGCGCATCCAGGTGCTGAGTCGAATGTCCGGATCGACGATCCGAGTCTCGGCCTCCACCGGCGGACCACTCGGCGCTGGTGGCATCGGCATCTGAATTCCGAGGAACGCCAGCGGGTGATGGCGGAGCTGGCGATCAAGCGTCAGGAGCACTGGGGATACCGCTTCACGGTGATGATCACGCTGTCGGTGATCGTCGCCGTGATGGGCCTGTCGGCGAACTCCGCCGCCGTGGTGATCGGGGCCATGCTGTTGGCTCCCCTCATGCAGCCGGTGCTCGCCACGGCGGCGTGCATCGCGATGGCGCTCTTTCGAAAGTCGTTGCGATCGTTCGCGGTCGTGGCACTGGCCACGCTGTGGGCGATCGTGTTGTCGTACGTGCTCGCGGCGCTGTTCGTCAACGGTGAACTCCCGAACGAAGTGACCAGTCGGACCGCCCCGGACATCCGTGACCTCGTCGTCGCGTTGGCTGCCGGGACCGCGGGAGCCTACGCGACGGTGCGTAAGGATGCCTCGGCGTCCCTCCCGGGCGTGGCGGTCGCGGTGGCGCTGGTCCCGCCGCTCGCCGCGGTGGGCATCTCGCTGGAGGCCGGCAACGCCACGTTCGCGTGGGGAGCGATGTTGCTGTACACCACCAACCTGTTCGCCATCGTGCTCTCGGGCGTCGTGGTGTTCGTGGTGACGGGCTTCGTCCCACCGCGCCGGCTGGCGAACACGTTCCGGCGAACCGCACTGGTCTCCGCGGTCGTAGGGGTCGTGGTGGTCGCGATCGCCCTGCCGCTCTACAGCGCGTCGACGGCCGCAGTCGAGCGTTCCCAGCGAGAGGTCGACGCACTCGACATCGTGTCGGACTGGCTCGGTCAGACGGATCGCCGTTCGGCCCCGACGGTGACCTTCGACGACCAGCGCATCACGGTGGCCGTCCGCAGCTTCGACACGCCACCGGACCCCGATCCGCTGATCGCCTCGCTGCAGACGACCTTCGGCGCCGACCGGGTCGTGTCGATCGAGTGGGATCGCGTCGATCAGGCCACGACCACCACATCGGCACTCCCGACGACCACCATCGTCAGCGACGAGGAGCGCCTCGCCACCGCGGTCGAGGCCATCGTCGATCAGTGGCTGGCCGAGCTCGGCGCGGACGCCGGCGGCCGCCGCGACGCGTTGTCGATTCGCGACAACGTGGTCCGGCTCGACGCAAGTGGCACGATCGACGCACCGTCGCTCGCGTCGCTCACCGCGCTCCTCGACACCGAACTCGATCGGACGCTCGAGGTCCGGATGACCTGGTTGAAGCGTGAGAACGTGTCCGATGCCGAGCGCACACCGACGCCCGACCAACTCCTCGCCGAACGCATCGGGGTCCTCGCTCGGGACTGGGCCGCCACGCAGGGCATGTCGGTGTTGTCGACGACCTTCGATGGCGTCGGTGCGACCATCGAGGTCGCCGGACCTACGGAACCGGACGCGTCGACGCTCGTGGCCGACATCACCGCACTCCTCGACGCCGGGGATCGTGTGGTGGTGTTGTTCACCGAGCGCCGGGACATCACCACCACCACGACCACGACGACGACCACCACGACCATCCCGACCTAGGAGGCGATGTGAACGAGACACGAGATGAGCGCGAGATGCCACCCGGCATCGGGCTGCCCGCCCACGACGACATCTTCACGGACAACACGCGGTTCGCTGACATGGACGCCTGGAACCGGGCGGCGCTGCGCCTGCACGAAACGACCGGTGGCGCCTACCGCATCGAGCGGGAGGGGTTCCCGACGATCCTCGCGGTGCTCGACCATGCCTCGGTGATCGACATCGAACGCCAGCCCGAGCTGTTCACCAACGGTCCGGCACCGGTGCTCACCACCCAGCAAGCGCTCGACAACCCACCGCCGGTCGAGCTGAAGACGCTCATCCACATGGACGGCGACGAACACACCGCCTACCGAAAGCTGGGTCTCCCCCAGTTCAAACCGGCGAGCCTCGACCGGCTGCGGGGTCGTCTCGACGAGTTGAGCGAGCGGGCCGTGACGACGATGCGCGACGCCGGCGGCCGACTCGACTTCTCGACGGACGTGGCACTTCCCTACCCGCTGCACGTCATCCTGAAGATCCTCGGCCTGCCCGAGGACGACTATCCCCGGATGTTGCAGCTCACCCAGCAGCTGTTCGGTGGCGAGGATCCGGACCTCCAACGCGAGGAGCTGAGCCCGGAGGCGATCGGCGCGATCCTGATCGACTTCATGGTGTACTTCTCGGGGATCACCGTCGATCGCCGAGCGAATCCGACCGACGACCTGGCATCGCTGATCGCCAACGGACGCCTCGGCGACGGCCCGGACGCCCCACCGCTCGGCGACATGGAGACCATCGGGTACTACATCATCGTCGCCACCGCCGGGCACGACACCACGTCGAGCGCGATGGCCGGCGGGTTCCGAGCGCTCGTCGAACATCCCGACCAGCTCCGCCTGCTGCAGGACCGTCCCGAACTGCTCAACAATGCGATCGAGGAGATGCTGCGCTGGACGGCACCGGTGCGCCACTTCATGCGCTGTGCCACCGCCGACACCGAGATACTCGGCCACCCGGTGGCGAAAGGGGAGTTCGTCTACCTGTCGTACAAGGGGGCGAACCTCGATCCGAAGGTGTTCGACGATCCGCTGCGATTCGACATCGAGCGCCACAACGCCGATCGTCAGGTCTCGTTCGGTTTCGGCAAGCACTTCTGCATGGGGGCGCAGCTCGCCCGGATGGAGATGCGTTCGTTGTTCGAACGGCTCGTCCCGCTGATCGAGTCCGTCGAGTTGGCCGGGGACGCAACGATGTCGCAGACCACCTTCGTGGGTGGCCCGAAGGCGCTCCCGATCCGCTACACGCTGCGCGACAACTGAGTGTTACATCTGGGGTCAGACCCCAGATGTAACACTCAGGTGAGTTCGAGGCCCGCGAGGTCGCCGGCAGCGCGCCACGCTTCGAGGACCTTGATGAACGCCACCGAGCCGGCGCCGTAGCTGCCGTTCTTCACGCTGCTCTCGGCGGGCTTGCCTTCGTTGTTGTAGTAGCCGGGCGTACACGACTCGAGGAACTGCTGGTTCATCCGCGACAGGCTCACGATCGTGTCGACCCATTCCGCTTCGGCGTCGGCGTCGGCCTCGATCACCGTCACGCCCCGATCGTGTGCCTCGGCGAGGATGTACGCAAGGTGTTTGCTCTGCTCGTTGAGCATGTGCGGGAAGTTCACGGTGAAGCCCGACTGGGTGAGGCTGAAGATGAAGCAGTTGGGGAACCCTCGGCTGTGCATGCCGTGCAGCGTCGAGGCGCCGTCGTGCCACTTCTCGGTGAGCGTGATGCCGTCACGGCCGTACAACTCGTAGCCGGCGCGTCGCGTGTAGTCGGTGCCGACCTCGAATCCGGTCGCATAGATCAGGCAGTCGACCTCGAACTCCTCCTCGACGAGCTCGCCGGATGCGTCGCGACGGTCGACCACGACGCCGGTCGGCGTGATGCGCTTCACGCCGCGACCCTCGGTGTCGATCAGGTGCACGTTCGGCCGGTTGTACGTGTCGAGGTACTCGTCGTGGAAGCAGGGTCGCTTGCAGAACTGGCGGTAGTACGGCTTCAGCGCCTCGGCGGTGTTCGGGTCGTGGACGATCGTCTCCACCCGTGAGCGGATCTGCTCCATCTTCTCGAAGTCGGCCAACTCCATCGTGGCCGCCAACCCCTCGGGCGACATGTCGCCCTCACCTTGCTGGAGGCGGATCAGCAGGTTGCCGATGATGTCGGTCCAGCCGTCGTCGACGAGGTCCTCGGCCTCGGGGATACCAGAGACCAAGTTGTTGAAGTTCTCCATCCGCCGCTCCTGCCAACCGGGTTCGAGGCTCGCGGCCCACTCGGGATCGGTGGGCCGGTTGTCGCGCACGTCGATCGACGACGGGGTCCGCTGGAAGACGTACAGCTCCTTCGCGGCTGCGCCGAGGTGAGGCACACACTGCACGGCTGTCGCGCCCGTGCCGATGATGCCGACGCGCTTGTCGGCGAGCCGGTCGAGGCCGCCCTCGGAGTTGCCGCCGGTGTAGTCGTAGTCCCATCGGCTCGTGTGGAACGTGTGACCCTCGAACGTGGTGATGCCCTCGATGCCGGGGAGCTTCGGCCGGTGCAGGGGACCGCTGGCCATCACGATGTACCTCGCCCGCATCGCGTCGCCCCGGTTCGTCGTGACGATCCACCGGTGGTCGGCGTCGTCCCAGCGCATGCCGGTGACCTCGGTCTGGAAGCAGGCGTTGCGGTACAGGTCGAAGTGTCGACCGATCGCCTGGCTGTGAGCCAGGATCTCGGCCGCCTGCGAGTACTTCTCCTTCGGCATGTAGCCGATCTCCTCGAGCAGCGGCAGGTAGACGTACGACTCGACGTCGCACGCTGCGCCCGGGTAGCGGTTCCAGTACCAGGTGCCGCCGAAGTCGCCGCCCTTCTCGACCACCCGGATGTCGTCGATGCCGGCCTCGCGGAGCCGAGCGCCGGCGAGCAGGCCGCCGAATCCGCCACCGATGATCAGCACCTCGACCTCGTCGGTCAGCGGGTCACGCTCGATCGGCTCGACGTACGGGTCGTGCACGTAGCGTTCGAACTCCCCGACGACCTCGATGTACTGCTCGTTGCCGATGTCGCGCAGGCGTTTGTCGCGCTCCTCGCGGTACTTGTCGCGCAGCGCGTCGGGATCGAACGTCGTGATGGCCATCGCGACGTTGTAGCCAATCAGCGAGCGTGACGGCGACGCGGAAGCGTCGTCACCGTTCGGTCTTGGCGAACCGTTCGATGTCGCCTCGGTGCCCGGCGACCACGATCAGGTCGTGCTCGCCGAGGATGGTGGCGCTCTCGGCGTAGGTGAAGGCCTGACCCTCGGGCTTGATGCACACGACGGTCACCTTGTAGTTCGCTCGCAGGTCGGTGTCGCCGAGTCGCTTGCCGGCGAGATTGCGCGGGACCTGTGTCTCGATCAGCACGAAGTCGTCGTCGAGCGCGAAGTACTCGATCAGTGCTCCGGTGACGAGCCGGGCGACGCGGCTTCCCATCTCCGCTTCAGGGAACACGACGTGGTGGGCGCCAACCCGCTGGAGGATGCGTCCGTGCGAGTCGGTCAGGGCTTTCGCCCAGATGTTGGGGACCCCGATGTCGACGAGCGCGCCGGTGGTCAGCACGCTCGACTCCACGTCGGCCCCGATGGCGACGACGGCGGTGACCGCGTCGCCGACGCCGAGCTGTCGGAGCGTCCTCTCGGAGGTGGTGTCGGCCTGGGCGACGTGGGTGAGCAACTCGGCGTGCTGTTGGACGCGCTCTTCGTCGGCGTCGAGCCCGAGCACCTCGTGGCCCATCTCGATCAGCGTCGACGCGAGCGACGACCCGAACCGGCCCAGCCCGATGACCACGATCTCGCCGTGGTGTTCGACCTTCGGGATCAACCCGCCCAACATCGTGTGAACAATTTTCTCAGCCAATGATCGGTCGCTCCTCGGGATAACGGAATCTGGGGACACGCTCGCGCAGTGCGAGTGCGGTGACGAAGGTGACGGGCCCGACGCGGCCCGCGAGCATCACGAACACGAGCAGCAGCTGCCCGGACACACCGATCGTGCCGGTGATCCCGGTGGACAGCCCGACGGTGCCGAACGCCGAGGTGATCTCGAACAGTGCCGGCGTCAGCGAGAGACGCTCGATGCTCATCATCATCAGTGTGGCGCCGACGACGAGGCCGATCGCCAGCAGGGCGACCGTCAGTGCCTGTCGGATCAGGTTGGTCGGGAGCCGACGTCGGAACACGTTCATGTCGGTGTTGCCCCGCACCTCGGACCACAGGACGAAGCCGAGCACGGCGAACGTCGTGACCTTGATGCCGCCGCCCGTCGAGGCGGGGCCGGCACCGATGAACATGAGGGTCGTGATCACGAGCAGTGTGGGTTCGTTCATGCCGCCGATGCCGATCGTGTTGAATCCGGCGGTCCTCGGCGTCACACCCTGGAACCAGCCGGACAGGATCTTGTCGAACGTGTCGAGCGGCCCCAGCGTGGCGGGGTTCGTCCACTCGAAGGTCATCACGACGAGCGGCCCGAACACGAGCAGCGACGCGGTGGTGAGCAGCGTGATCTTCGTGTGCAGCGTCCAGTGCCGAGATCGTGCGATCGAGCGTCGCTCGGCGAGACGACGGCGGAACTCGACCAGGATCGGAAAGCCGAGGCCACCGATGATGAAGCCCGCCGAGATCGCGAGCAGCACGACCGCATCGGACACGAACCCCGTCAGGTTGTCCGAGTACAGCGAGATCCCGGCGTTGTTGAAGGCCGCGACCGAGTGGAAGATGCCCGAGTACGCCGATGCGATGGGGCCGTCCTCGTAGCTCTCTTGCCAGATCCGCAGGAACAGGATCATCGCGAGCGCACCTTCGACCGCGAACGTGATCCGGGCGATCGAGAGGATCAACTGCCGGAGGTCGCCCATGTCGACTGCCCCGATCTCGGCCTGGGCGAGCATCCGCTGGCGCAGCCCGACCCGGCTCGAGGCGACGATGGCGAGTACGGAGCCGATCGTCATGATGCCGAAGCCGCCGACCTGGATCAGCACCAGGATGACCAGTTCACCGACCAGCGAGAACCGGGCGATGTCGGTCGAGGCGAGACCGGTGACCGTCACCGCCGAGGTGGACATGAACAACGAGTCCACGACGTCGACGCGCCCAGGCCCGTCGGCGGAGATCGGGAGCGTCAACAAGCCCGCGCCGATCAGGATGAGGGTGCTGAATGCAGCGAGGACGAGTTGCGCCGGGTTCCTGATCTCAGCGAGCAGTCCGCCGCGTGGCACCGAACGATCATAGGAGGCGGCATCCTGTGGAGATGTTTCTCGGTGAAGATCTCCTCGCGTGGCTGGTGCTGGCGTTCGGTGGCGCCTTGTTCGTCGGCAACACGCTGGCGATCGTCAAGCCGCCCGCTCGTCAGCTCGACGACGCGAACCTCGAGCGGGCGCCGGTCGCGCGGAGCGCGGTGTACGCCGGGATCGGTCTCGTTGCGGCGATCTGGGCGCTGGCGTCGCTCGTCAGCGGCTGACCTCGATCCTGCTGATCAGGACGACGTCGGGAAGAGGCTCACGGCGACCTGGTTGGTGTCGCCGTCGGGGAAGGCGTTGATCGACACCGTCCACGTCTCGTTCTCGAAGACGCGAGTGATGTTCGCGTCCGACTCGAAGGTCGAGGTCTGTTCGTAGCCCGCGGACTCGAGCGTCTCGCTGTAGTCGTCGACGAACGCTTCATCGGCGCCGCCGGTGATCGTGATCGCGAGTTCGGTCGACGATTGGGTGACGGTCGACGACGCGTCAGCGATTCCTTGCGGCTGCGGAACGTCGTCTGGCCATTCCTCGGGAACGTCGCCGCTCGTGTCGACGCGGAACGAGCCGTCGTCGGACTCGGCGCTGAATCCGCCACCCTCGGTGTCGGCGTTGCCGGTCACGACCGAGCCATCGGCGTCGGTGATGACGAAGTTGCCGTCCTCGTCGATCGACATGCCGCCGTCTTCGGTCTGCACGGACAGCCCGCCGTCCTCGTCGAGATCGAGGTCGACGTCGCCGCCGGCCTGTGACTCGATGAGTTCCTCGACGCCGGACTCGGTCGAGTTCCCGCACGCAGCAAGCGTCAGGCCGCCGACGACGGCGAGGGCGAGCACGGCTGGTCGAACGCGCGGCGATCGGAGCATGTTCGTCACTGTAGCTGTGGCGATCGAGCGGGTGGGTCGGCGCGGGCGACATCCCGTAGGGTCACCCGCATGAGCGTCTGGACGATCGTGGCGTTGATCATCGGACTGGTCTGCCTCGTCGGCGGCGCCGAGTTTCTCGTCAAGGGAGCGGCCGCGGTCGCCACGCGCTTCGGTGTCGAGCCGGTCATCATCGGGCTGACCGTCGTGGCATTCGGCACCAGCGCTCCCGAACTGGCGGTCAGCGTGTCGTCGGCTGTGTCGGGGAGCAGCGACGTCGCGTTCGGCAACGTCGTCGGCAGCAACATCGCGAACATCCTGCTGATCCTGGGTGCGTCGGCGATCGTCGGCGGGCTGGCCGTGACCCAGCGCATCATCCGCCTCGACGTGCCGCTGCTGATCGTCGTGTCGGTCGTCGCCTTGCTGATGTCGCTCGACAACAACGTCGGCAGGATCGACGGGATCATCCTGTTCACCGGGATCGTGGCCTACACCGGGTGGCTGATACGAGCGTCGCGCCGTGAGGGCAACGACGTGGTCGAGGAGTATGGGGAGGCGATCGAGGTCGTGGAGGGTGCAGCGGTCGACAAGCCGATCGTCGTGCAGCTCGGCTACGTCCTCGCCGGTCTGGTGACGCTGGTGGTCGGTTCGCAACTCCTGGTGAACTCGGCGACGGACATCGCGACCGAGCTCGGGGTGAGCGAGCTCGTGATCGGCCTCACGGTCGTCGCGATCGGGACGTCGCTGCCCGAGCTCGCCACTTCGATGCTCGCCGCATTCCGTGGCCAGCGCGACATCGCCGTCGGCAACGTCGTCGGCTCGAACCTGTTCAACCTGATGTCCGTCCTGGGCTTGACGAGCATCGTCTCGCCGGACGGCGTCAACGTGAGCGATGCCTCCTTGAGCCTGGACTTCCCGGTCATGCTCGCCGCCACGATCGTGCTGATCCCGATCTTCTGGAATGGGTTCGAGATCAAACGCTGGGAGGGGTTCGTCCTCGTCTCCTTCTACGTGCTCTACGTCGTCTATCTGATCGTCGACGCGAACGAGAGTGATGCAGCCGACCTGATCGCTCCGGCGGCACTGATCGTCGCGCCACTGGTCCTGATGACCTTCGCGGTGACCGGGTTCCAGGGATGGCGGCGTCATCGGGCCAGCCTGGAACGATGAGTTCGCCGCTGCGGTTGACGTTCCTGCAGTCGGCGGGTCGGGTCAGCCAGCTCCCGGCGTCGCCGGTCGAAGTGGCGTTCGTCGGTCGATCCAACGTCGGCAAGTCGTCGCTCGTGAACGCCCTTGCCAATCGCAAACAGCTGGCACGGGTCTCGAACACCCCGGGGCGCACCCAGTTGATCAACGTGTTCGAGGTCGAGAGCGCTCGAACCGAGCGCGGCACGATGGTCGACCTGCCCGGCTACGGGTTCGCGAAAGCCGCGAAGAACGTGAAGCGCGACTGGCCCGAGATGATCGAGGGGTACCTGCTCGGACGTGACAGCCTGTCGATGGTGTTCGTGCTCGTCGACGGTGCGATCGGCCCGACGTCGCTCGACGCGCAGATGCTCGATTGGCTCCGGTACCACGGCGTGCCGCACACGGTCGTCGCCACGAAGTTCGACAAGGTGAAGTCGTCGAAACGGGCGACGCGCAAGAAGGAGTTGGCCAGCGGTTGCCAGCTCGACGAGGGCGACATCGTGTGGGTGAGCGCCGCCAAGGGAGATGGCATCGACGCGCTGCGATCGCTCGTGCGGACCTGGGTCGGCTGAGTTCGTTAGCGTCGGCCCCATGCCGCTCGTCGACCTTCCGTCCGTCTCGATCACCGGAACGGGGCTGTTCACGCCGCCCGAGTCGATCAGCAACGCCGAACTCGTCGCATCCTTGACCGAAGCCGTGCTGAAGTGGAACGCCGAGCACGCCGAGGAGATCGCCCGCGGTGAGACGGCGGAACGGGCGATCCCCGACGAGGAGTTCATCGTCAAGGCGTCGGGCATCGAACGGCGTTACGTGATGGAGAAGTCCGGCGTGCTCGACCCGGCGCGGATGCGGCCGCGACTCGAGACCCGACGCGAGGACGAACTCGGTGTCCAGGCGGAGATGTCGATGCCTGCCATCCACGAAGCGCTCGCGCGGGCGGGGCGGGAACCCGGTGACGTCGACGCGGTGATCGTCGGGTGTTCGAACCTGCAACGGGCCTACCCGGCGGTCGCGATCGAGATCCAGGACGCGCTGGGCGCTCGTGGATGGGGCTACGACATGAACGTCGCGTGTTCGTCGGCCACGTTCTCGGTGCAGGCCGGCGTCGATGCGCTCCGCAACGGCTCGGCGAGCTGCGTCGTGGTCGTCAACCCGGAGATCACGTCGGGTCACAACAACTTCGAGATGCGCGACTTCCACTTCATCTTCGGTGATGCCTGCACCGCGTTGGTGCTCGAGCGCACGGCCGACGCCGTTGGCCCCGACCAGTGGGAAGTGCTGGGCACGAAGCTGGCGACGAAGTTCTCCAACAACATCCGCAACGACTTCGGCTTCCTCAACACGTCCGAGGTCCACGAGCGCGACCCCCAGGAGTTGGTGTTCCGGCAGAACGGCCAGCAGGTGTTCCGTGAGGTCTGTCCGATGGTTGCCGACCACATCACCGAGCATCTCACCCAACTCGATCTGGCTGCTGGCGACGTCCGCCGTTTCTGGTTGCACCAGGCCAACTTGAAGATGAACCAGCTGATCGCGAAAGGCGTGCTCGGGCGTTTGCCGAGTGACGACGAGGCACCGGTGATCCTCGACGAGTTCGCCAACACCAGTTCGGCCGGGTCGGTGATCGCGTTCCACCGCCACCGAGACGATCTGGCGTCGGGTGACATCGGCGTGTTGTGTTCGTTCGGCGCTGGCTACTCCGTCGGCAGCGTCGTCGTGCGCCACCGCTGAAATCCCCCTCGGCGCACGCCGAACCACTCGTTTGCGTCGGGAATTGGCTGGGGCGTCCCATCCGAAACCGCATGCAAACGTGAGGGGGCTGCGGTCGTCAGCGGCGGGCGTTCATACAGACGAAGTCGTCGATCAGCGCATCGGCGACCTCCTGATCGAACGGTCCGGGCGACATGTACCGGGCGAACAGCAAGCTTCCGAGCAGGGCGGCCATCGCCCTGTCGACATCGATGTCGTCACGAAGCTCGCCGGCGAGCCTCGCTCGTTCGAGGACCAGTTCGAACAGGCCCCGGAACTCGGCGAGGAACTGATTGCGCACCGACTCGACGACCGTGTCGTGCAGTGCCCGCTCCATCATGTTCGCGATCAGCGGTGCACGCTGGTCGTCGAGAAGATCACCGACGAGGTGTCGACAGAGGATTCCGAGGTCGATCCGCAGCGTCCCGGTGAGGTCGTCGGCGTCGGGCATCGACTGGTCCATCGAGTCGATCGTGGAGCGCAGCAGGTCTTCGCGGGTCGGCCAGTGGTTGTAGACCGTCGTGCGGCTCACGTTCGCCGCTGCCGCCACGCTCGCATGGCTGATCGCGCCTGGCCCGTCCTGCATCAGCAGATCGACTGCTGCAGCGATCACGAGCCCCCGGGTACGTTCGACGCGAGGGTCCTCGTGGCGCTGGTCGTTGCGGGCGGTCGATGGCATGGTGTGTCTCGGTCGTCGATGCGGTGTGTCGTTGGACACGTTCACCGCAAAACGTTTGCGATCGCAGATTCTACTGGTCAGAATGTCCAATAATGAACACGACGTCCATTTCCCCCCCGGACGCGTCGGCCGAATCCGCTGCTGACCCTGAGCCGAACGCACGACCATCGATGTGGGCACGGCTCGGCCGTTTCAGCTTCCGTCGTCGCCGGTACGTGCTCGGGGCATGGATCGCGGTCTTCGTCGCGGTCTTTGCGCTCGTGGGTTCCATCGGCGCGTCGAGCGACAGCTCGTTCTCGATCCCCGACTCGGAGTCCAAGCGCGGCTTCGACACGCTCGACCAGTACTTCGGTGGGCAGGGGTCGGGTCGCTCCGGCTCGATCGTGTTCCTCGCCGAGCAAGGTGTGAACGACCCCGACGTGCAGGCCGTGATGACCGAGCTCTTCGACGAGGTCGACCAGATCGAGGGCGTCACCGTCACCAGTCCCTACTCGCCGCAGGGCCAGATCGCCGGACAGATCGCGACCGAGGGAGAACTCGCAGGACTCGTCGCCTACGCCCAGATCGATCTCGACCAGAACCTGTCGGAGACCCAGACTGGAGAGATCGGCGTCGAGATCGCCGAGATGGCGCCGACCGACGTCGACGGACTCCGCATCGAGATCGGCGGACAAGCGCTCGGCGAGTTCGAGCCGCCCGAGTCCGAACTCATCGGCATCGCCTTCGCCATCGTCGTGCTGATCCTGGCCTTCGGATCCGTCCTCGCCATGGGTCTGCCGATCGGGGTCGCGCTGTTCGGCGTCGGCATCGGCGCCGGCATCATCACGCTGCTGTCGAACGTCATGGCGGTCCCGGACTTCGCCGTGACGCTCGGCGCCATGATCGGCCTCGGCGTCGGCATCGACTACGCGCTGTTCATCGTCACGCGGTACCGCGAGGGCCTCAAGACCGGCCAGACCCCCGAGGAAGCAACGGTCACCGCGCTCGACACTGCAGGACGAGCCGTCGTGTTCGCCGGCTTCACCGTGGTGATCTCCCTGCTCGGCATGTTCATCATGGGCCTGGCGTTCATCAACGGTCTGGCGACCGGGGCTGCCGTCACCGTGTTGATCACGATGATCGCCTCCGTCACGCTGCTGCCGGCGTTCCTCGGGTTCGCCCAGCGCAAGATCGAGGTCACACGTTGGCGCGGGATACTCGCCGCAGGGTTCGTCGCGCTCGCGCTGCTGGGCGTGGGCCTCGGGATCCAGCCGCTGCTCGTCGGAGCGCCGATCGCCGTCATCATCCTGGTCGCCTCGTTCGCGTTCGCCCCACTGCGCAAGGAGCTGCCCCCACGCAAGGAGAAGCCGCTGCGCCAGACACTGGCGTACCGGTGGAGCCGGTTCGTGCAGCACCGTCCGTGGTCGATCGCGATCCTCACGACCATCTTCCTGCTGCTGCTGTCGATTCCGGTCCTCGGGCTGCGCCTCGGCTTCAGCGACGAGAGCAACTTCGCCGAGAGCAGCACCACGCGCCAGGCCTACGACCTCACCAGCGAGGCCTTCGGACCCGGCGCCAACGGGCCGCTCGTGCTCACCGCCGAACTCGCTCAGCCGGAGGACCTGGCGGTCATGGTCGAGTTGGCAGCGACGCTGGAACAGACCGAGGGTGTCGCGGCCGTGCTCGGGCCGGTGCCGAACACGTTCGGGGATCCGGCATCGGCGCAGGCCGCGATCATCCGGGTCACACCGACGACCGGTCCCCAGGACGCCGCGACAGACGAACTGGTCGAGTCATTGCGTTCCGAGGTGGTCCCGTCGGTCACCGACGGAACCGATGTCGTGGTGAACGTGTCGGGCGCGGTTGCGGCGAACATCGACTTCAGCAGCTACCTCGCCGAACGGCTCCCGATCTTCTTCATCGCCGTGCTGACGCTGTCGTTCCTGTTGCTGATGATGGTCTTCCGCTCACTGCTCGTGCCGCTCAAGGCCGTGATCATGAACATGCTGTCCATCGGTGCGGCGTACGGCGTCGTCGTCATGGTGTTCCAGTGGGGTTGGGGCGCATCGCTGTTCGACACCGCCGGCGGGCCGATCGAGCCGTTCCTTCCGATGATGATGTTCGCCATCGTCTTCGGACTGTCGATGGACTACGAGGTGTTCCTGCTGTCACGCGTGAAGGAGGAGTACGACCGCACCGGTGACCCGGTAAACTCGGTGTCCGACGGCCTCGCCGCAACAGCCCGGGTGATCACCGCTGCCGCAGCGATCATGATCGTCGTGTTCGGCAGCTTCGTGCTCGAGGACAACCGCATCATCAAGATGTTCGGCCTCGGGCTGTCGATGGCCGTGTTCCTCGACGCGACGCTCGTGCGCATGCTGCTGGTGCCGGCCACGATGGAGTTGCTGGGCGCCCGCAACTGGTGGCTCCCGCGCTGGCTCGACCGGATCCTGCCGACGCTGAACGTCGAAGGTGGCACCCACACCTCGGCCATCTCGCTCGCCCACGAAGAGGAAGAGCGCGAGAAGGAGCTCGTCGACGCGTGAGGTGTTACATCTGGGGTCAGACCCCAGATGTAACACCTGGGTCGATCGTCCCGAAGCTCATCGACCCGCTCGAGCCGCGGAGTGCCTCGATCGGATCACGAACGTCGTCGATGTAGCCCAGCGCGTAGGCGCCGATCCGGTAGCCCATGAGCCGCAACAGATCGTCGGGCAGGTCGGCGGCGATGTCGTGCGGTACCGACAGGTACTGGTTCTCCTCCTGACGCAGCCATCCCACGTTGTAGGTGATGTTGAGTCCCATGCGTGTCTGGTCGGACCGGTTGGCGCCACCGCCGTGGTACACCTTGCCCGTGTACAGCAGGCACGAGCCCTTCGACATCTCCGCAGGAACCGTCTCGTCGACGGTGTGCTCGAAGCTGTCCGGAAAATGTTGGCTCCCTGGCATCAGCCGCGTGGCACCGTTCGCCTCCGTGAAGTCCGTGAGCGCCCAGATCGTGTTGCACTGCACGTCGTAGTCGCTCGGGAACTCGAAGAAGTCGAATGCCCACTGGTCGCGGTGGATCGACTGGCCGGGCGAGTCCGGTCCAATCGAGATCACCTGGGTGAGGTGGAGCTGAAAGCTCTGCGCGCGTTGGAGCAGCTTCTCGGCCACGCCGAGGATCGTCGGATGTTGGATCAACGGGTGGCTCGATGGCGACCGGGCGATGAGCGCGCCGGTGCGTTTCGTGTTCCGGCCGGAGAAGTCGTCGCTACCGGGTGGTGTCGCGGCGATGAACGGGGCCATCTCGGCGTTGACCCGCTCGATCTGCTCGCTGCTCGCCAGCGCGTCGATGATCAACGCCGCATCGCGGTGCAGCACCTCGTGGATCTCCTCGACGCTGGCGCTCGCTGGGAGGTGGACGACCTGCATGGCCTGACGGTAGCGAACTGTCACGTTTGACCCGGCACGGTGTGACAGTTGGTTGGCGCGGTGCGACGGAGCCGAGATGCGAGACTCGCGGCTGTGTCGGCCATCATCGAGACCCGGGGGCTGGTCATGCAGTTCCCGTCGACCCGGGCACTCGACGCGCTCGACGTCTCGATCCCGAGCGGTGTCACCGGCCTGGTCGGCGCGAACGGCGCCGGCAAGACGACGCTGATCTCGCTCGTGCTCGGCCTCTTGGCGCCGACTGCAGGATCGATCAGCGTGCTCGGCCTCGACCCCGCGCATCGGGGTCCGGAGCTGCGTGCCCAGATCGGCTACGGGCCAGAGCGCAACGTGTTCCCCGACGACCTTCGCGCCTACGACTTCGTGCGCCATCTCGCCGAGGTGAAGGGTCTGCCACGCGACGAAGCGCGCAGCCGGGCGAGTGACTCGCTCTACCTCGTCGGCCTCGGCGAGGAACGGTTCCGAGCGCTCGGCACGATGTCGACCGGCCAGCGACAGCGCGTCAAGCTCGCGCAGGCGATCGCCGCCGACCCACGGCTGATCGTGCTCGACGAACCAACCGACGGACTCGACCCCGTGCAGCGCGACGAGATGTTGAACATCATCGTGCAGGTCAATCGAAGTTTCGGTATCGACGTGGTGCTGTCGTCGCACGTCCTCGAAGAGGTCGAGCGGGTCTGCGATCACGTCGTGGCCCTTGCGGAGGGCAGGCTCATCGCGCAGGGATCGATGACCGAGCTCGCTGGCGCGTCCGGTGGCATCGAGCTGGAGTTGGTCGAGATCCCCGATCGTCCACGATCGGTCGATGACGTTGCCACCCGCCTCGTCGCCGCTGGTGCCGGCGTACGCCGCGACGGCAACACTCTCTCCGTGGTGGGACTGGCCGACGACGTGCTGTTCGATCTGGTCGCGCGCAGCGTGACGGACGCTGGTGCCCGGATTCGGCGGCTCGGCCAGCACCGCCGGACGCTCGACGACATCTTCGCCGACGACCGACCCGCCGCCGACGAACGGCCCGCCGCCGACGTCGGTCCGGGTGGGGCCGGGGCCGGGGAGGACCGTTGAACACGCCCGGTCGTGGTGACGCACAGATCGTCGATCGCGGATTCCAGCGCTACGAGGGTCGACGGTCCGGTGTCCCCGGCGCGATCCGCAGTGTCAGCTGGGAGAGCATCCGTGCGACGCTCGGTCTCGGACGACCTGCGCGCACCAAGGTGTTCCCGGTGATCGCGGTCGTGATCGCTTACCTGCCGGCGGTGGTCTTCATCGGGATCGCCGTCTTGATCCCGTCCGACATCCTCGAACCCGAAGAGGTCGCCGACTACCCCGGCTACTACGGCTTCATCATCCTCGCCATCGTGCTGTTCACCGCCCTCGTCGCGCCCGAGGTGCTCGTGTCCGACCGCCGCAACGGCATGTTGGCGATGTACCTGTCGACGCCGCTCGACCGGCGAACCTACCTCCTGGCCAAGGCGGTCGCGGTCGCCGCGATGCTCGGCCTCGTGACCTTGTTGCCGCCGGTGCTGATGCTGATCGGCTACACGGTCGAGAACGCTGGACCCGACGGCCTCGGGGGCTGGTTGGCCACGCTGGGCCGGATCGTGCTGTCGGGGATCGCGATCTCCGCGGCGCTTGCCTCGGTGTCGATGGCGGCGTCGAGCCTCACCGACCGTCGGGCGTTCGCCGCCATCGGCATCGTGCTGCTGCTGTTCGCCACGCCGATCCTCGCCGCCGCACTCGTCGAGGGCGCCGACCTCTCGCCCTACTGGCGCCTGATCGACATCTCGACCATGCCGTTCGAGCTGGTGTTCCGCATCTTCGGCGACCCTGGCAACTTCCCCGAACTCGCCACGTGGGCGGTGCTCGCAGGCAACCTCGTGTGGACGATCGGTGGCATGACGGTCGTCTGGTGGCGGTACTCGACGCTGGTGATCGCGCGATGACCGGCCTGCCACCGCCGAACGCCGGCGCGCTCCCGCCGCCAGTACCAGCCGCGCTGGCGGGGCCGCCAGCCTTGCGCGGCATGATCGCCGTGAACGCCGTGTCGAAGTTCTTCGGTTCGGTGGTGGCCGTCAGCGACGTCAGCTTCGCAATCGACCAGGGCGTCACCGCGCTGCTCGGTCCCAACGGCGCCGGCAAGTCGACGCTGTTCCGGATGCTCTGCGGCTTGACGCCGCCGTCGCGTGGCACCGTCGACGTGCTCGGCGCCAACCCGCGCACCGATCGCGACGTGCGGGGACGTGTCTCGCTCGTGCCCCAGCAGGACGCCCTGTTCGACCATCTCAGCGCTTCGGAGTTCCTCGAGTTCGCCGCGCGAACTCACGCTGTTGGCGACGCGGAGGGAGCCGCGCGCCGTGCGCTCGAACTCGTCGATCTGACCCATGTGGGCATCAAGCCGGTCGGCCAGTTCTCCAAGGGCATGCGCCAACGTGTGAAGGTGGCGGCGGCGCTCGTGAACGACCCCGAGGTCCTGATCCTCGACGAACCGCTCACCGGGCTCGACCCGGTGCAACGCCGCCACATGATCGCGCTCTTCCACCGCCTCGGCGACGAGGGACGATGCGTGCTCGTGTCGAGCCACGTGCTCGACGAGGTCGCCAAGATCGGCTCGCGGGTCCTGGTGATCGCTCAAGGTCGGATGGTCGCGAGCGGCGACTACCGCGACCTGCGTGAGCTGATGGACGATCGGGCCCACCGCATCCGACTCGGCGCATCCGACCCGCGCAGGCTGGCAACGGCGCTCGTCGAACGAGGCTTGGTCAGCGGGCTGTCGATCGACGACCGAAACGTTCTCGTCGACACGCTCGATGTCGATGCGTTCGGTCGTCAAGTTGCCGCGCTCAGCGTGGAGCTGGGTGTCCGGCTCACCGAGGTCGCTCCGCTCGACGACGACCTCGAGTCGGTGTTCCGGTATCTCGTGGAGGGTCGATGAGCCTCGGTTCCGCCGCGCAGGGAGCGCATCGTCACGTCGCTCCGGTCGAGGCGATCGCGCTCTCGTACCGCGTGGTGCTGCGCCAGCTGACCAGCCGGTCCAGGATCATCGGGTTGTCGCTCCTCGCGCTGGTCGCACCGATCTCGGCCTTCGCCCTGGGCAGCGCCGACGCGTCACTCGATGACGCTGTGCAACTGATCGCCGGCGTCGGGCTCGGACTCGTGTTACCGGTGGTCGCGCTCGTCTTCGCCGGTGCCGCCATCGGCGACCTCCGCGACGACAAGACGCTCGTGTATCTGTGGCTGCGCCCGATGGACCGCTGGCCCATCGTCCTCGGGGCGGCCCTCGCCGCCGGGACGCTCGCGGCACCGATCACGCTCATCCCGATCGTGCTGGCGGCGGTACTCACGGGGGCGGGCAACGGAATCGTGGCGGGAACGGTGCTCGCCTCGATGGTCGGCCTCGTGGCCTATGTCGGCGTGTTCACCCTGTTCGGTGTGTGGCTGAAGCGGTTCATCGTGTGGGGCCTCGCGTACATCCTGATCTGGGAGGGTTTCATCGCTCAGGCGGGCGCCGGTGTCGCTCGGATCGCGCTGCGGAAGTACACCCGCTCGATCCTCGTCGATCGCACCGGCGTCGATCTCGAGCTCGCCGACTTCTCCCTCGCGATGGCCGTGATCGTGCCGCTCGTGGTGGCCGCCGTCGCCATCGCGATCGCCGCCTGGCGACTGTCCAGCCAGGACGTCGACTGACCCTCAACTGTCACACCGTGCCGGGCCTAACGTGACGCAATGACCAGACCGCTGCGCATCGGACATCAGCTCTCGGCGCGGATCGACGGCCATCCGGTTGCGGCTGCAGTCCGCGCCGAGGAACTGGGCTTCGACGTCGTCTTGGCCGCCGACCATGTCGGGCTGGGTTGGTCACCGTTGCCGACGCTGGCGGCCGTTGCGGCATCGACCGAACGGATCCGCCTCGGCACGCTGGTGCTGAACAACGACATGCGCAATCCGGTGCAGCTCGCCTGGGAGGTGTCGACAATCGATCGGATCTCGGGAGGCCGGTTCGAACTCGGTCTCGGTGCCGGTCACACGCCGAGCGAGTACGCCGCCACGGGCATCGAGCTCGCGGCACCGGCGCAGCGCAAGCGGCGCCTCGCCGAGAGTGTGGAGGTCATCCGCGATCTGCTCGACGGCAAGGTGGTCGAGTACCCCGGACAGCTCGCTCGCGTCGACCGTGCTCGCATCGATCGATCGTCACAGGCCCGCCTGCCGATCCTGGTCGGGGGGAACGGCGCGTCGCTGCTCACGCACGCTGGTCGGTACGCGGACATCGTCGGGCTCCAGGGCCTCGGGCGCACGCGGGAGGACGGGCACAGCCACGAGGTCAAGTGGTCCACCCGACACCTCGACGAGCAGATCGATCAGGTGCGTGCCGGCGCGGGCGCGCGTTTCGACGACATCGAGTTCAATGCGATGGTGCAGGTGGTCCAGATCACCGACGATCGTGAGGCAGCGCTGGCAAAGGTCGTCGACCGGGTGGACGGACTGACGATGGAGGACGCGTCGTCGACGCCGTATCTGTTGATCGGAACCGTTGACGAGATCGTGTTGCAGATGATGACGTGCAACGAGCGGTGGGGGATCAGCTACTTCGCCGTGCGCGAACTCGACGACTTCGAACCCGTGCTCCGCGCGTTGCGCTGATGTCGTCGCCGGTCAGGCCTTGGCGCGGGTCGCACGAAGGATCGGATCGGCGAGGGCAAGCGTCTTGTCGGCGAGCGACAGGACCCTGCCGGCGGCGCCGGGGGTCGTGTTGTCGACCAGATTGCCCATCACCGCGAGCGTGATGTTGGCAATCGTGTCGGTACTCACCGACAGCCGCAATCCCGGCTTGAGGATCCACGGGTGCCCGATCAGGAACGAGAAGCGACGACCCGTGCGCAAGAAGGCATCGAAGCGCTCGCCGACGAGTTGGTCGTAGCGGACGGCTGCCGTGGCCGGGTTCTCGAGGAAGAGGTCGGCGGCGAGCATGCCCGATTCGAGGCCATAGTCGATTCCCTCGCCGTTCATCGGGTTGACGAGACCTGCCGCATCACCGACGGCGACCCACCCGGGTCCGTGACGTCGCTGGGTCGACATCGGCAGACGCCATGCCCGTGGGCGTTCGAGGTTCGGGCCGAGTTCCCAGCTGTCACGGACGAGGTGACGGTACGTCTCGAGCAGCGTGTTCAGGTTGAGTTTCTTGAAGCCCTTCATCGTCGACAGCGCGCCGACGCCGATGTTGACGGTGCCGTCGCCGGCGGGGAACATCCAGCCGTAGCCGGGGATCGCCGTCCCGTTCTCGTCCTTCAGGGACAGGCATGCCTCGAGGTGGGCGTCGGTGTGTCGGGGCGTGGCTGCGTAGGTTCGAATCGCCAGACCGAACGGCTCGTCGGGGATCCGGTCGGCCCCGAGTGAGCGGGCGACGGCGCCCTGCGCGCCGGCGGCGATCACGGTGAGCCCGGCATCGACGCGACGACCGTCGGCTCGGACGCCCGTGACACGGCCATCGTCGCCGATGACCGGGGTCGCCTCGGTCTCGAACACGATGCGGGCGCCGGCTTCGGCAGCGGCATCCATCAGCGCGGCATCCAGTCGTCGGCGAGGCCACACGGCACCGTGATTCGGGAACCGCGTGGTGGTCGGCCAGTCGAGTTCTCGCACCTGCTTGCCGGCGATCATCCGCAAGCCGCGGATCTGGTGGGCGTCGTCGAGCGGGATCTTCAGCTCGTTCAATGCGCCGACAGCCCGCGGGGTGAGCCCGTCACCACACACCTTGTCGCGGCCGTGGGCGCCCTTCTCGAACACCACGACGCTGGCGCCCGAACGCGATGCCTGGATCGCCGCGGCCGCGCCCGCAGGACCGGCGCCGATGATCGCGATGTCGACTCGCTCGGAACTCACGCGACAACGCTGCCTGAAGTTGGTGGGAAAAGCACCGTCGAGCGCCCGAAGTCTCCCCGCCTCCCACGACCTCCCACGACCTCCCGCCGCCTGCCCACCGCCTGCCCACCGCCTGCCCACCCCGTTTGTGTGCGGATCCGGATGACCCGTCCCATCCAGAGTTGCGCGCAAACGTTGGCGGAGGGCCGCTCGAACGTTTGTGTGCAGTTCCGGATGAGCCGTTCCTTCCAGAGTTGCGCGCAAACGTGGGGGTGGGCGCGGATGGGGGTGTCGGAGTTCGGGGGCGCTCGACGATGATGAGGGTGATGGGACCCTCGACGATCGACCACGGCGCCGCGCTGTTGGAGATCTACGACGACGCGGTTGGCGAGGTGTTCGTGTATCTCCGAGCGCGGTGCGCGAGCCGAGCGCTTGCCGAGGACCTCACGGCCGACACCTTCCTCGCCGCCGTCGGCCAGATCCGGCGCGGAGCAGTCGAGACCGTCACGATCGCCTGGCTGATCGGGATCGCGCGGCACAAGCTGATCGACGAATGGCGCCGCAGCGCTCGACGTCCGCAGTCCGACCATCTCGACGATGTGTCATCCGACGATCGATTGGTCGATGGCGCCGATCAGTGGGACGCCGTGATCGACCAACGTCTGGTCGGCAGCGTGCTGGCCGAACTCGGACCGCACCATCGGTCGGCGCTGACATTGCGGTATCTCGACGACCTCGCGGTGGCGGAGGTCGCAGACCACCTCGGCCGCACCGTCGAGGCGACGGAGACGTTGCTGGTTCGGGCCAGGCGTCGGTTCCGAACCGTGTACGAACAGCAAGGAGGTGTGTCATGACCGAGCCGCACGAACCGTTCGACCGACTCGTCGCGACCACCGACGAGACCATCGACCCGATCTTCGCGTCCCGCCTGCGCGCCCGCGTGGAACGTGCCCTCGGCGTCACGCCCGAATCGATCGCCATCGCACTCCCGTCCCGTGCTCACGTCGGGACCCGATCCGAGAGGACCACCACCGTGACCCAGGTCATCACCCCGTACATCTGCGTCCACGATGCGACGGCTGCGCTCGATTGGTACCGCGAGTACTTCGGCGCCGACGTGAGCAACGTGATCCCGTGGGAGGGCCGCGTCGGCCACGCCGAACTCGACGTCGCCGGCGCTGTGTTCTTCCTGAGCGACGAGGCTCCTCAGCTGGGTGTGGTCGCGCCGAGCCGCGACGGCTCGCAGTCGTCGGTGAGCATCGTCATCCAGGTCGCCGCCGTCGAGCAGTTCGTCGAGCGCGCCGAACGTGGTGGGGCGGTCGTGCAACGGCCGGTCGAGGAGGCGCACGGCTCGCGCAACGTATGGATCGTCGATCCGTTCGGTCACCGTTGGAACGTCGCAACGCCGGTGTACGAGGTCGAGCAGATCGCGCAGCGGCGAGCTCCATCCGAGCCGTACTACATGACGCTGACGACCGCAGATGTCGACCGTGGCGCGGCGTTCTACGGGGCGGTGCTCGGCTGGGAGTTCCGTGATCAGGGCAACGGTGGTCGCCACGTGACGAACACCGAGATGCCCATCGGTCTGCGCCCCACCGAGACCCAGTTCGGGAACACCGAGCCCGGGCAGATCGACATGTGGTTCACGGTGCGCGACTTCGACGCCGCCGTCGAACGTGTTCGCGTGGCGGGCGGCACCGTCGTGGAACTCAACTCGTGGGATTCAGGCCGCGAGGCGATCTGCGAGGACGACCAGGGCGTCACGTTCAAGCTCAGCGAGCCAGCGCCCGGCTACGACCGCTGACCGATCTGGCGGGACAACCGGGCGACGTAGGGTGACGGTTCGTGACCGACGGCGTCGACCTCTACTGGATTCCGCTCGGGGCGGGGGCGGGAGGCACCTTCGTTCGATGGAGCGGGCGATGTTACGAGGCGGTCGCTGCAACGGTCGGTCGACGCCGGCGGCAGCCCTTGTTCCACTCGGCGCTCGACGTCCGCGTCGACGGCGTCGCGACGGTGATCGAGATGACGCCGGTGTGGATCACTCGCGGCGAACGCGGTGTCGTCGGCGAGGGTGCGGTCGGCGTCCGAGCACTCGGACGCTGGCGGGTGTTTCGCTACGAGGTGAGGTGCTGGACCGGTGGTTCGATCCCGGACGTCGCCGCGGCGATCGGCGGAGCGGTACGCATGAGCGATGATCCGGTCGTCGCGGGACGGGTGCTCGAACTCGTTGCCCGGGTCCCGCTCGCCACGTGGGGGCGCGACGAGTTGGGGACCGGCGACATGTGGAACTCGAACTCGGTTGTGTCGTGGCTGTTGGCGACTGCTGGGATGCCACTCGACGAGGTGCGGCCGCCCGGCGACGGGCGCGCACCGGGTTGGGCGG
>JBGSII010000482.1:0-3853 GCA_041742555.1 Ilumatobacteraceae bacterium | reverse complement strand
CGCAGGTGGCGGGGTCATCGCAGGTGGCGGGGTCATCGCAGGTGGGGTGATGCCGGGTGGCGGGATCGTGCCGGGTGGCGGGGTCATGCCGGGTGGCGGGGTCGGGCTCTCGATCGTGGCATCGCCGGCGCCCGGGCGCTGACCCTTCGAGCGCTTGACCAACACGATCACCAGGGCAGCGACGACGGCGACGCCTGCGATGACCGCCAGGATGATCCAGATCGACGATCCGCCGCTGCCGCCGGGTGTCCACTCGGCGGTCATCGTGGCGTTGCCGTCGGTGACGAACTCGGCGTCTGGCTTGACGTCCCATGTGGCCGTCGAGCCGTCGGTCGACGACGCGTTGTTCTCGCCGAGAGACCCGGGTGCCGTGACGACGAACTTGATCGTGAAGAGGTCGTCGAGGCCGACGCCGAGCATCTCGGTCATCATCTCGGTTTCCGATGGGTCGCCGGCGAGTTCGTCGACGCCTTCGAGGGTCGCGTCGAAGCGCGTGCCCGATTCGTCCTGCTCGATCGAGAACGACGACGTCTCGTCACCGAGCGAGTTGAGATCGGCGATCGGCACACCGCTGACCGTGCACCCGATTCCGACCTCGCCGTCTTCGTCGATCTCGCGAGTGCTCACCTCGTAGTCGGTGAGTTCCTCGGTGAGATCGCCACACGGATCGTCGCCGCCGGTGAGCTCGTCGAGCAACGCATCGCCGGAGAGGTCGCCCAGTGCTCCGGTGTCCTCGCCGAGCAGCCCCGCGAGTTCTTCCAGCTGCTCGGTGTCGACCAGCACCAGGTAGTCGACATCAGCAGTGGCGTCGTCCTTGATCGTGAACGTGGCCTCGACGGTGAAACAGCCAGCGAGCAGCGCACTCGTGAGTGCAATGGCGGCGGCCGATGCGGCGGTCCGAACGGTTCGACGTTGCATGTGTTCCACCGTACTCTTCGGTCTCGGGACAATCCGGAATAGTTACCCCATGGGGTATGTTGGAGTGGGTAACGCGATCGACCGCTGCCCGGTCGGCCATCAGGCGAAAGGCATCACGATGATCTTCACGCAGTACTACCTCGACTGTCTGTCGCAGGCCTCCTATCTGATCGGAGACGAGACGACCGGTCGTGCCGTGGTCGTCGACCCGCGCCGTGACATCGACGAGTACGTGCGCGATGCCGAAGCAGCAGGCCTCGCGATCGAGTTGGTGATCGAGACGCACTTCCACGCCGACTTCCTGTCGGGCCACCTCGAACTGGCTGCTGCGACCGGCGCCGAGATCGGGTTCTCGGCAGTGGCCGAGACGGAGTTCGCGTCGCGCAAGCTCGCCGACGGCGAGCGCATCTCGCTGGGTGATGTGCAGCTCGAGATCCGCCACACGCCGGGGCACACCCCCGAGTCGATCAGCATCGTGGTCTGGGAACACCCTGACGACCACGCCCCGTACGGGGTGTTGACCGGTGACGCGCTCTTCATCGGCGACGTCGGGCGCCCGGACCTGCTCGCCTCGCTCGGGTACACCCGGGACGAACTGGCCGACAAGCTCTACGACAGCCTGCACGACAAGCTGCTGACCCTGCCGGACACCACCCGGGTGTTCCCGGCCCACGGCGCCGGATCGGCGTGCGGCAAGAATCTGTCGACCGAGACCTCGTCGACCATCGGAGATCAGCGCGTCAACAACTACGCGCTCGTCGCGCCCGACAGGGAGACCTTCGTCGCGCTGGTGACCGAGGGACAACCGCCGGCGCCCTCCTACTTCGTCTACGACGCCGTGCTGAACCGCAAGGATCGCCCTCTGCTCGACGAGACGGCACCCCTCGATGCGCTCGACCTGGAGACCGCGACGCGCCTGGTCGCGGGAGGTGCCATCCTCCTCGACGGGCGCTCGCCGGAGGAGTTTGCCCGCGGACACCTGATCGGCTCGGTCAACGTGGGCCTCGAGGGCCGGTACGCGGAGTTCGCCGGCTCGGTCGTGCCGAGCGACGTCGACATCGTGCTCGTGGTCGATCCCGGGTTCGAGGTCGAGGCGCGCAACCGCCTCGGCCGCATCGGCTTCGACCGCGTCGTCGGGTACCTCGCCGCTCCGCTCTCGGTGATGGCGGAGCACCCGGATCGAACCTCGAGGGCGTCGCGTCTGACCGTTCCCGAGTTCGAGCGTCGGCGTGCCGAGATCGACGGGCTGCAGCTGATCGACATCCGCAATCCGGGTGAGATCGCGATCGGCAGCATCGCGGGTTCGATCGCCATGCCGGTCGGCCAGCTGCCCGGCCGTCTCGACGAACTCGACCCTGCCCGACCGACGGTCGTGTACTGCGCAGGTGGCTACCGTTCGTCGGTCGCCGCCAGCGTGTTGCGTCGAGCCGGATTCGGTGATGTCTCCGACATCGTCGGCGGCTACGGCGCCTGGCTCGAGTTCGCGGGGCCCACGCTGCCTGCCCCGGCCTGATCGCTCGCGGCCCTAGCATCGGCGCCGTGATCGTCGATCGGGTGCGTGCTCCTGCTCGCGTTGCCTGGTCGTTGGGGGTCGAGACCTACGGCTCCTGGCGCGATCATCGGACGGTTCGTCTCGGTGCCGGTCTTGCCTACTACGGCTTGCTGGCGCTCGTGCCGTTGTTCGCTGTGGCGCTCGTGATCGCGGGGCTGGTGATCTCGAGCGCCGACATCCAGTCGTTCGTCGCCGCGCGGCTGTCGGAGTGGCTCGGAGTGGACGCCAGCGACGTCGCCCGGGCGCTTGCCGATGCCCTCGACGGCGCCGGAACGCTGTCCGGTCTCGGGCTGCTCGGGGCTGCGTCACTGTTGCTCACGGCGTCCGTCCTGGTGCTCGCCGTGCAGGACGCGTTCAACACGATCTGGGAGCGTCCTGTTCGGCAAGGCTTTCGTCACACGGTGATCCGACGTCTCGTCTCGTTCGCCGTCGTCGCAGGCGCCGGTGCTGTCGTCGTGGTGGCGTTCGTGTTCAACGCGGTTGCAGGCATCATGGCGCGCCTCGTTCCTGATGCGGCGCTCGTCGAGCCGCTGGAGGAGCTGTACGGCGTGGCGACGAGCTTGGTGCTCGGAACGGTCGTCATCGCGGTGTTGTTGCGGATTCTGCCGGACGCGCACGTCCCGTGGTCGTCGGCGATCGGTGGCGGCGCTGTGACTGCAGCGATGCTGGTCGTGGGCTCCGTGCTCATCGGGATCTACCTCCAGCGCGTCGCTGCGGCGTCGCTGGTCGGGGCGACCGGGAGCGTCTTCATCGTGTTGTTGTGGATCTTTGCTGTGGGCCAGATCGTCCTGGTCGGGGCCGAATTCACCCGAGTACTCGTGATCAGGCGCGAAGGCCGGTTCGAGACGGTTCCCGAGCCGTCAGAATGGTGAGTGGCATGGACGACCGAGCGGACGCCGAGGTCATCGAACTCGCCGATGGCGCGCGGATGGAGGTGCGGCCCACCTCGACCGCCGACGCCGCGTTGATCTGTGAGCTGTACTCGTCACTCTCCGCCACCGACCGCCACCGGCGCTTCTTCGGGGCCTTCACGCCGCACCTCGAATGGTGTGAGCAATGGGCCGACGTGGCATCGCGCGGTGGCTTCGGTGTGATCGCTGTCGTGCACCGTGATGGTGAGGCCGAGGTGGCGGGCGAAGCCGGGTACGCACTGCGCGACGACGGCGACGGTGATCTCGCGGTCACGGTCGCGCCCAACTGGCGTGGTTGGCTCGGCCCCTACCTGCTCGATGTCCTCGTGCGGCATGCCGCCGCCGTCGGTCTCGCGAACCTCCAGGCCGAGGTCCTCCTCGAGAACGGTCCGATGCTCTCGCTCCTGCGCCGACGCGACCCGGTTGCGCTCGGTCACGACAGCGGCATCGTCCGCCTGACCATCGGCACCGG
>JBGSII010000481.1:0-8453 GCA_041742555.1 Ilumatobacteraceae bacterium | reverse complement strand
GCGGCGACGGTGGCGAGGTGCCGCCAGAGCGACTCCGAACGCTGCTCACGGTCGGGCAACGAGCGGCGCAGTGTCCGCATGGACGCTCGCAGCGCCGACTTGGCGTCTGCCTGCGGTGGCGGTGCCGTGCGGTCGGTCATCAGCGTGGAGCGTACAGTTGGGCCCGATGAGCGATCCGTCGTCCCTGCCCGCCGCCAACGCCGTCCCGTTCGACTCCAAGCACTTCCGCACGGTGCTCGGCCACTTCCCCACCGGGGTCACGGTGGTCACCGGCATGGCCGAAGGAGACCGTCCACACGGATTCACGATCGGATCGTTCACATCGGTGTCGCTCGATCCGCCGCTGGTCGGCTTCCTGCCACAGACGGACTCCGAGACCTGGGCCCTGATGAAGGACGCCGGGAGCTTCTGTGTGAACGTGCTCAGCGACAAACAGAGCGACCTGTGCTGGAAGTTCGCGAAGAGCGGGACCGAAGCCTCTCGATTCGAGGGCGTCGAGTGGCATGCCGCACCGTCGGGCGCACCGGTGCTCGAGCGCGCAGTGGCATGGATCGACTGCGATGTCGAGCAGGTCTACGAGATGGGTGACCACTACTTCGTCTTGGGTCGGGTCACCGCGCTCGACGCCGACGCCGACCACGACGGGCTCCCACCGCAGCCACTCGTGTTCTACCGCGGAACGATCGGTGGCTTCTCCGCCGAAGGCTGACGTCCGCGATGTGCTGACACATCGTGGACATGGGTGCGATCCGGTTCGGGAAGGCCGAGACTGTCGCGATGGATCGACGCACTCCGCTGGCCGCTGGGCTCGACACGTTCGTGGTCGTTCTGTTCGTCGCGATCGGCCGCCGAGAACATGACCGCGACAGCGCGATCGCCGGCCTGATCGACACGGCCGCACCGTTTCTCCTCGCGCTCGCGCTGGCGTGGCTCGTACTGCGGGTGTGGCAACGCCCCACCGAGTTGCGCACCGGGATCGGGATCTGGGCCATCGTCATGGTCGCCGGCATGCTGCTGCGCAACATCGTGTTCGACGACGGCACCGCCACGTCATTCGTGATCGTGGCGGCGTTGTTCCTCGGGTTCTTCCTCGTCGGCTGGCGCGTGGCGTTCGCTGTCGCCGAACGGCGGCGAACTGCACCGACGGGTGCGTGACCTGCGCGTCAGGCGGGGGCGCCGTGCGACGTCCAGTAGTCGTTGATCGACCGCTGGATACGCACGTACCAGATGAGGTTGCCGATGATCGGCAGCAGGAACCACAGACCCCAGATGGTGGTGATCGGCGGCTGTTTGCCCTCGCGACGGTAGAGCTGCTCGACCTCGGAGGCCATCAGGAACATCGTGATCGGTGCGATGAAGAGGGTGATGAGCAGGTAGGCCACACCTCCGAGGCCCGTGTTGGAATGTCGCTTGAGCTCGTCACCGTTCTGGTAGGACCACACGAGCGTCCAGATCCCGAAGGTGACGATCGTGAGGAGGATGATCATGCCGATCGAACGCGGCTGACCGAGCGGACCGGTCGCTGCCGGAGCGGTCGGCGGCGGTGCCATCTGCTGGGGAGCAGGCTCGGCAGGAGGCTCGGCGGACGGTTGCGGCATGTCGGTCATGGCGACAATGTAGACCTCGTCCGGTCAGCTCGTCGGTGATGCGGTCGCTGCGCCAAGCTCGACGGATGACAGGACTCCAACTCGAGATCGAACCCGCCGACGCCGGGTTCGCACCCGAACGTCTCGCCCGAATCGATCGTCATTTCCAGGGCTACGTCGACCAGAAGAAGCTGGCCGGCTGGCACATCGCGATCAGCCGAGGCGGCCGACTCATCCACTCCTCGACAGCGGGACACCGCGACATCGCGAGCGACGCTCCGTTCGGCGACGACACCGTCGTTCGGATGTTCTCGATGACCAAGCCGATCACATCGGTCGCAGCGATGATCCTCTACGAGGAGGGATTGCTCGAGCTGAAGTCGCCGATCTCCAAGTGGCTCCCCGAGTTCGCCGAGACCCGGGTGTACCGCTCGGGTTCGTTCCTGGCGCCGGTCACCGAACCCCAGATCGAACCGATCCGGGTCTGGCACCTCCTCACCCACACCTCCGGGCTCACCTACGGGTTCCACAACACCCACGTGACGGACGCGATCTATCGGCGCGGCGGCTTCGAGTGGGGCAACCCGCCGGGGGCGACGCTTGCGGAATGCTGCGAGCTGTGGGCCCAGATGCCCCTCGCGTTCCAGCCGGGTGCCGAGTGGAACTACGGCGTGTCGACGGACGTGCTCGGCCGCCTCGTCGAGGTCGTCTCGGGCATGGCACTCGACGAGTTCTTGCGCACCAGGATCTTCGAACCGCTCGGCATGACCGAGACCGACTTCTACGTCCGCGAGGAGTCGACCGAGCGGTTCGCGACGCTGTACGTCCGTAATCCCAAGACCGGCGAAGCCGTCCCGGCACCCGACGCCCTCGGGCGTGCTTCCACCAAGCCGCCGGCGATGCTCGGCGGTGGCGGAGGCCTGGTCGGAACGGCGCACGACTACCTGCGCTTCGCCCACATGCTCCTCAACCGCGGCGAGCTCGACGGGGTACGCCTCCTCGGCAGTCGCACGGTCGACTACATGACCCGCAACCACCTCCCCGGCAACGCCGACCTCGAGTCGTACGGCCGTCCGCTGTTCGCCGAGACCAGCTTCGACGGGGTGGGATTCGGGCTCGGATTCTCGGTCGTGCTCGACGCCGCCGCCAACAAGGTGCTGCGCTCGGAAGGCGAGTACTCGTGGGGAGGCGCTGCGAGCACCATCTTCTGGGTCGACCCGCGCGAGGAGATCGTCGCGCTGTTCCTCACCCAGTTGCTGCCGTCGAGCACCTACCCGATCCGCTCGCAGCTCAACCAGCTCGTCCAGCAAGCCCTGGTCGACTGAATTGCAGCAGGGGTCAGACCCCTGCTGCAATTTCACAGGGTGTTGGTGATCGCTCCGGTTTCGGCGCCCTGGACGAGCTTGGCGTACTTGCCGAGCACGCCCGTGGTGTATCGGGGCGGGTTCGGCGTCCAGCCGTCCATGCGGTTGGCGAGTTCGGCGGTGTCGATGAGCAGATCGAGCGACTTCGACGGGACGTCGATGCGGATGTGATCGCCATCGCGCACGAACGCGATCGGGCCTCCGTCGGTCGCCTCGGGGGCGACGTGGCCGATACAGAATCCCCAGGTACCACCGGAGAACCGACCGTCGGTGATGAGGGCACAGTCCGAGCCTCGACCGGCCCCCTTGAGGGCGCCGGTGATGGCGAGCATCTCGCGCATGCCGGGGCCGCCCCTCGGTCCCTCGTAGCGGATCACGATCACCGTGCCGGGTTGGATCGACCCGGCCATGATCGCCTCCATCGCGAACGACTCGTCGTCGAAGACGCGGGCGGGGCCCTCGAACTGCATCTGGTCGGCGGAGAGGCCCGCCACCTTCACGACGGCACCCTTCGGCGCCAGCGTCCCGGTGAGGATGTTGATGCCGCCCGCTTCGTGGATCGGAGCATCGAGCGGGTGCACGACGACCCCGTCGGCAGCGGGTGGATCGAGTTCGGCGAGATTCTCCGCCATCGTCTTGCCGGTCACCGTCATCACGTCGCCGTGCAGCAGGCCCGCGTCGAGGAGGAGCTTCAGCACGACCGGCACGCCGCCGACGCGGTCGAGATCGCTCATGTGGAACTTGCCACCCGGCTTCATGTCGGCGATGTGCGGCACGCGGTCGGCGATGCGGTTGAAGTCGTCGAGGTCGAGTTCGACCCGCGCCTCGTTCGCCAGCGCGAGCAGGTGGAGCACGGCGTTGGTCGAGCCGCCGAGCGCCGACGTGACCGCGATCGCGTTCTCGAAGGCCGGCTTGGTCATGATCTGGCGCGGGGTGATCCCGAGGCGGAGCATGTTGACGACCGCGGCGCCGGCACGCTCGGCGTCGCCTTCACGGCGGCCGTCGATCGCCGGTGGCGACGCCGTACCGGGCAGGCTCATGCCGATCGCTTCGGCGATGGAGCTCATCGTGTTGGCCGTGAACATCCCACCACACGCTCCCTCTCCGGGACACGCCTTGGACTCGATCTCGTGGAGCTCGGCTTCGCTGATCGTCCCCGCAGCGCAGGCGCCGACCGCTTCGAACACACTGGTGATGTCCAGCGCCGTGCCGTTGTGCTCGCCCGGCATCGTCGAGCCGTTGTAGACGAACACGCTGGGCAGGTCGAGGCGTGCCGCAGCCATCAGCATCGCCGGGATCGACTTGTCGCACCCGGCGAGGCCGACGAAGCCGTCGAAGCGCTCCGCGTGCATCACCGTCTCGACCGAGTCGCAGATCACCTCACGGGACACCAGCGACGCCCGCATCCCCTCGTGTCCCATCGAGATGCCGTCGCTGACGGTGATCGTGCCGAACTCGAGCGGAAAGCCGCCTGCGTCGCGAACGCCGACCTTGGCGTGCTCGGCGAGCTTGCGCAGCGTCATGTTGCACGGCGTCACCTCGTTCCACGACGACGCGATCGCGACCTGCGGCTTGGACCAGTCGTCGTCGCCCATCCCGACCGCGCGCAGCATCGCCCGCGACGGCGCCTTCTGCATGCCATCGGTGACGTCACGCGACCGGGGCTTGACGTCGACGGGTGTGCCAGCTGTGTTCGCTGCATCGCTCATGGTGTGCACGGTAGTGGCCCCGAGCGGGGCCGATCCTGGTGCTGTGCCCACCACTCCCTGTCAGAATGCACAGATGGCCGACGTGCGCGAGACCAAGCTGCCAGGCGTCGGGGTGCGCCACGAGTTCACCACCGACGACGGAGACGAGATCGGGGTGCTCGTGCATCACGACGGACGGCGAGAGATCCTCGTCTACGATTCCGACGACCCCGACAAGTGCTCCTCGCTGGTGAGCCTGTCGGCCGCGGACACCCGAACGATGTCCGAGCTCCTCGGAGCCAGCCGTGTCACCGAGGCGGTCGCCGCCGTGCAGCAGGAGATCGAAGGCCTCGCCATCGAGTGGATCGAGTTGACCGACAGCTCCCCGGCATCCGGAGCGACGATCGGCGACGGCATGTACCGGACGAAGACCGGCTCGTCGATCGTCGCCGTCATCCGCGGCGGCAACTCCATTCCCGCACCGGGGCCCGAGTTCTCGCTGGTGACGGGCGACGTGATCGTCGCCGTCGGCACCGTCGACGGCCTGGCCGCGATGCGCGACCTGATCCGTCGTTGACATCCCGAGTCGATGCTGATCGCCGCCGGAACCAGCGACGCCGCTCTCGCGTTCGTCGAGATCGGCGCGCTGATCCTCGGATTGGCCCTGCTCTCCCGCGTCGCCGGGCGATTCGGCATCACCGCGGTACCGCTCTACCTGCTCGCCGGGCTGGCGATGGGAGAAGGCGGCGTCGTGCAGCTCGACGTCTCGCGCGATTTCTTCGAGATCACCGCCGAGATCGGTGTCCTGCTGCTGTTGTTCGCGCTCGGTCTCGAGTACTCCGAGAGCGAACTGCGCGAGGGACTCAAGACGGGCATCCCGCCCGGCGTGGTCGACATGGTGCTGAACGCAACCCCTGGGGTCGTGCTCGGCTTCATCCTCGGATGGGATCCGTTGGCCGCGGTGCTGCTCGGCGGCGCCACGTGGATCTCGTCATCCGGTGTCGTGAGCAAGGCGCTGTCGGACTTCGGACGTCTCGGCTTCCGCGAGACGCCCGCCGTGCTGAACCTGCTCGTGATCGAAGACCTCGCGATGGCGGTCTACCTGCCAGTCGTCGCTGCGCTGATCGTCGGCGGCAGCCTCACCACGACGTTGACGAGTGTGTTGATCGCGCTGGTTGCAGTGTCGGTCATCCTCCTCGCCGCGCTGCGCTACGGGCGCCGGCTGAGTGACCTCGTCGCCGGAGGCAGCGACGAGACGTTCCTCTTGACCGTGTTCGGCATCACCTTGCTCGTTGCCGGTGTCGCCCAGCAGCTCGAGGTGTCGGGAGCCATCGGCGCGTTCCTCGTCGGACTGGCACTGTCGGGTCGGGCCGAGGAACGGGCGAACGAGCTGATCTCGCCGCTGCGCGACCTGTTCGCAGCCACGTTCTTTCTCTTCTTCTCGTTCCAGATCGACCCCGCCGACCTCGTCGATGCAGCGATCCCTGCACTGGTGCTCACCGTGGTCACCTCGTTCACCAAGGTGGCGACGGGTTGGTACGCAGCAGAACGCGTCGGCGCGGCCCCGAAGGGTCGGCTGCGCGCCGGAACGGTGCTGATCGCCCGAGGCGAGTTCTCGATCGTGATCGCCGCGCTCGGCTCCAGTCTGATCAACGGACCCGAGCTCGGCGCCCTCGCCGCTGCCTACGTGCTCCTGACAGCGATCATCGGGCCGCTGGCGGCCAGGTTCGCCGACGAGATCCCGCTGCCGACGCGGCTCATGCGTCAGTCGACGAGGGCACGAGCCTGACCGATCACTGCTGGGCCCACTCGTCGACTCCGCACGGAGCGTCGAGCCCGTTCCTGACGATTGCAGCAGGGGTCTGACCCCTGCTGCAGACCCCTGCTGCAATCGTCACTTGCGGCCGAAGCCGAAGAGGTGCTGGCCGACCTTGCGTATCTGGATCTCCTCTGATCCTTCGGTGATCCGGTAGCGGCGGTGGTGGCGGTAGATGTGCTCGAAGGGCATGTGACGCGAGTAGCCGACGCCGCCGCAGGTCTGCATCGCCCGGTCGGCGGCGTCGCACGCGAGGCGATTGGCTCGGTAGTTGCACATCGCCACGAGGTGGGTGACCTCCATGTGGTGCTTCTGGTCGAGCATCGACGCGGTGTACCGCACGAGCTGGCGCAGCATGGCTGCTTCGGTGTGCAACTCGACGAGCGGGAACTGGATGCCCTGATTGACCGACAACTTCTTGCCCCACGTGGTTCGGCTGTTCGCGTACGCGACGGCTTCGTCGATGCAGTACTGCGCAGCACCGAGTGACGACGCCGCCTGGCGGATCCGGTTCTCGTGGACGAAGTGCTGCGCGAGCTCGAGCCCGCGATCGGCCTCGCCGAACAGTGCGTCCGCGCCCACGCGTACATCGGTCATGCTGACCTCGGCGTGGTCGGTCGGCATGTTGAACGTCCACCAGAAGAAGTCGACGTTGAAGCCGGGTGCATCGGTGGGAACGAGGAACGCGCTGATGCCCTTCGGGCTCCCGGGATCACCGGAGGTGCGGGCGAAGATGATGTCGTGCGTGGCGTGATGGAGGCCGGAGTTCCACCGCTTCATGCCGTTGATGACCCACTCGTCGCCGTCACGGACAGCAGTGGTCTCCATGTAGGTGGCGTCGCTGCCGTGGTTCGGCTCGGTCAGCCCGAAGGCGAGGCGGCGGGTGCCGTCGAGGAAGCCGGGCATCCAGTCGGCCTTCTGCTGCTCGGTGCCGAAGTCGCGCATCATCAGCACCGTCGGGAAGTTGCCGACGATCGAGGACTCGTTCTGCAGATCGTTGTGCAGTCCGAGGCCCTTGTGGGCGAGGTGCTCGCGGATGATCGCCATCTTCAGATTGCTCGCGTCCTGGCCACCGAACTCTGCAGGCAGCGCCAGACGCAGCCAGCCGGCGGCGTCGGCGCGTCGACGCATCTCACGCAGGAGCGCTTCCCAGTCGGCGCGCGGGACACCGTCGTTGTCGAAGTCGGTCCTGGCCCACTCCCGACGATGATCGAAGAACCGGATGTTGTCGTCCTGGTGCTCGAGCGGCTTGATCTCGGCCTCGATGAACGCATCGAGCTGATCGAGGGTGTCCTGGATGTCGGCGGGGATCTCGAAGTCCATCACCCGAGTGTGTCGAGGCGTCGCGATCGACGACGAGTCAGGCGACCGTCATGCCGCCGGACACCTGGATGGTCTGACCTGTCACCCACTTCG
The DNA here is from genome assembly GCA_041742555.1 of Ilumatobacteraceae bacterium. Classification (GTDB taxonomy): domain Bacteria; phylum Actinomycetota; class Acidimicrobiia; order Acidimicrobiales; family Ilumatobacteraceae; genus Sva-07. The sequence goes on along the minus strand of JBGSII010000481.1, from coordinate 583 downwards.
CGGCAGGCGACGCGAGGTACACCGCCGCTGCGGCCACGTCCGCCGCGGTGCCCAAGCCGAGCGGAACGTTCGCCGCGAGTTCGTCGAGATCGATGCCGTTGTCCTCGACGGCGTCGAAGCGCAGCTTGGTCGGGACGATGCCGGGTGCGATCGCATTCACCCGGATCTCCGGTGCGAGCTCGACCGCCATGGTCCGGGTGAGCGCGATCACCGCGGCCTTGCACGCCGCATAGTGTCCGATCCCGGGTGTCGCCGCGAAGGCAGCCATCGACGAGACGTTGATGATCGACCCCCAGTGCATCTGCTCGACCGCAGCCATCGCACCGTCCCACACGGCGGTGAAGTTGAGCGCGATCGCCGCGTCCCAGTCGCTGCGCTGGAGTTCGGCGAGCGGCACGGCGACGTCGACGCCGCCTGCGTTGTTGACCCAGATGTCGAGATGGCCGAACTCGTCCACCGCCCTCGTCGCGAGCGAGCCGAGCGCAAAGGTGTCGGTGACGTCGGTTCTGACGGCGAGCGCCCGTCCCCCGCGCTGGCGGATCGACTCGGCGACGCAGTCGATCTCGCTGGGCGTGCGCGCCCC
>JBGSII010000480.1:0-3651 GCA_041742555.1 Ilumatobacteraceae bacterium | reverse complement strand
GACGCGGCCCGGCTCGGCGTCGGGGGCCATGGCGTCGACGATGATCACGTCGTCGTCGTGATCCCAGTGCAGGGCGAGGTCGATGATCGAGCCCTCGCACACGAACGTACGCGCCGTCGTCCGCGGGTCGAGCCGTGCACGCAGCCGGTCGCACACCAGCGGTCCGGCGGCATCGTCGCCGCGGTCGCGGTTGCCGACGCCGATCACGATCGATGTCATGGCTCACCTTCCGTGCGGTCGGTGGTGAATCGCAGGAAGTGGGTCGCGCACGAGATGCAGGGGTCGTAGTTGCGAATCACCTGCTCGCAACGGTGGCCGAGCGCATGGTCGTCGAGGTCGAGGTGCGACTGCACGAAGTCGCGTAGGTCGGCTTCGATGGCGATCTGGTTCTGCGACGTCGGCGGCACGATCACCGCGTCGGTGATGAGCCCGGCGTCGTCGACCTCGTACCGGTGATACAGCAACCCTCGGGGGGCCTCGGTCGCCGCGGCGCCGACACCGGCAACCGCAGGGACGGCGACGGCCGGTACCGCCGGTGGCACGTAGGTGTCGACGATGCGCAGGGCCTCCTCGACCGCCCACACGGTCTCCAACCCGCGAACCACGATGCTGCGGAACGGGTTCGTCTCGACCGCGCGGATTCCGACCTCGGAGGCGAGCTCGCGTACCGAATCGGTGAGCAGGTCGTGGTTGTTCATCCAGCGGGCGAGCGGGCCGACCTGGTAACGCCGGTCGGCGTCGAGGGTGGCGTGCAGCGCGGTCGAGTGCTCGACGTGGACTTCTCGGAGCCGCTCGCCGTACTCGACCACGTCGAGGTCGAGGCCGTGGTTCGACACGATGCGACCCTCGTTGAGCGGGTACTCCGCCGGGTGGCGTAGCGACACGAACTCGGTGTTCTCGGCCAGGCGGTCGGGGATCGAGGGGAAGTCGAAGCCGGCCACCCAGCGGACCAGTGCGACCGCGGCCGCGTGCGCGCGTTCGAGACCGGGGATCAGCGCGCGGAGTTCGCTGGTGCTCGGCGCGCGGTAGAAGCCGCCGAGGCGCACGTTGACCGGATGGATCGGCCGCCCACCGACGACCTCCATGATCCGGTTGCCGGTCTTCTTGAGGTGCAACACCTCGGTCATCAGCTCGGGATGGTCGCGGGCGATCGTGATCCCCGAGTCGACGCCGAGAAAGTCGGGTGCGTGGAGGAACGCCATGTGCAGGACGTGGCTCTCGATCCACTCGCCGCAGTAGAGCAGGCGGCGCAGGTCACGGACCGGTCCCTCGACGGTGACACCGGCGATCCGCTCCATCGCGTGGGCGGCGCTCATCTGGTAGGCGACCGGGCAGATCCCGCAGATCCGCGCCGTGATGTCGACTGGCTCCTGATAGGCGCGACCGCGCAGGAAGGCCTCGAAGAAACGTGGGGGCTCGTAGATCTCGAGCTTGACGTCTTCGACCACACCGTCGCGCACGACGACGTGCATCGCGCCCTCGCCCTCGACGCGGGTCAGCGTCGGTACGTGGAGGTCGAGCGACTTGTGCGTCATCGGCGGGCTCCGTTCAGAGCGACGCGGGTGAAGGCCTCGACGTCGAACGTGCGCATCAGGCGGTCGATGGCGTCGGGCTCGACGCCGAGGTGGGCGAGCTGGCGATGGAGGGCCGCGATGTTGGGCTGTTCCATCGGGCCGAAGCACCCGTAGCAGCCGCGGTGGAACGACGGGCACAGCGCGCCGCAGCCGGCCTGGGTGATCGGGCCGAGGCAGGCGGTGCCGTGGGCGACCATCACGCAGCTTGTCGACGCCGCCTTGCACTCGGTGCAGACGCTGGTGGTCGGGAGTCGCTTGACGTGACGGTTCAGGAGGGCGGCGATCGTGGCGATGAGCTGTCGGCGGTCGATCGGACAGCCCCGCAGTTCGAGGTCGACCCGGACGTGGTCGGCGATGGGGGTCGACGTCGCGAGCGTCGAGATGTACTCGGGGTGGGCGTAGACGATGGAGGTGAACTCGGCGATGTCGGCGCCGTTGCGCAGCGCCTGGATGCCCCCGGCGGTGGCGCACGCGCCGATCGTGACGAGCAGGTTCGACTGACGGCGGATCTCGACGATGCGCTCGGCGTCGTGGGCGGTGGTGATCGATCCCTCGACGAGCGACACGTCGTATGGCCCCTCGACCATCGTCGAGGTGGCCTCCGGGAAGTACGAGATGGCGACGCGGTCGGCGACGGCGAGCAGCTCGTCCTCGCAGTCGAGCAGGCTGAGCTGGCAACCGTCGCACGAGGCGAACTTCCACACGGCGAGCGTGGGTCGGGCGGGTACCGGGGCGGTCATCTCAACGGTCCTTCACACGCATCGCGTCGGCGATCTTCGGGTAGGTGACGACAGGCCCGTCGCGGCACACGAGGACGGGACCGAGCTGGCAGTGCCCGCACCGGCCGGTGGCGCACTGCATGTTGCGCTCGAGCGTGAGTTGGGTCGCGCCGGGCGCGACCCCGAGGTCGATCAACCGGTCGGCGGTGAGTCGCATCATGATGTCGGGGCCGCACACGAGGGCCGCGGCGTTCGGCCAGTCGATGTCGAGGGTGGCGACCACGTCGGGGATCAGCCCGACCCGCCCCGACCATCCGCGTTCGGCGACGTCGATGGTCGTGACGACGTCGAGACCGCGGGCGCGCCAGTCGTCGTACTCGCCCGCGTACAGCAGATCCTCGCTGTGGCGAGCACCGACGACCAGCGTCAGGCGACGTCGTGGGCGTTCGGGCGCCGCGTCGAGCAGCGCGTGGACCGCGGCGCGCAGCGGAGCGAGTCCGATCCCACCGGCGGCGATGACGACGTCGTCGTGCAGTGCGTCGAGATCCCACGGCGTGCCGAACGGGCCACGGATCGTCAACTGGTCGCCGGGCCGGAGTTCGCACAGTGCCGTGGTGACCGCTCCGGCCCGGCGGATCGTGTACTCGTGGTGATCCGCGATGGCGGTCGACGAGCTGATCGAAATGGGCACCTCGCCGATCCCGAACGCGCCGAGCATCCCCACCTGGGCCGGCAGGAACGGCCTCGGAGACCCGTCGACGGGGACGACATCGAGGGTGACCACCCCCGGCGTCTCGGGCGTGGCCGAACGCACGACGTGGATCCGCGGCTGCACCATCGGATCGTCCGCCATCCCGGCCGTTCCCGTGAACTCGTTGCGGAATAGTTCCGCAACGAGTTCACGAGTTCCGGTGGTCGGTGCGTCCTGAGAGGTCATGGTGCTTCCCCGCGGAGGGTGAGCGCCGCGACCTCGGCGGTCAGGTCGATGCCGACGGGGCACCACGTGATGCAACGTCCGCATCCCACGCACCCCGACTCGCCGAACTGGTCGTGCCACGTGCCGAGCTTGTGGGTGAGCCACTGCCGGTAGCGCGAGCGTGGTGACGAGCGCACCGAGCCCGGCCCGAGGTGGGAGTACTCGAGGCTGAAGCACGTGTCCCACACGCGGTCGCGGCGGGCGGTGGTGCCGTCGAGCGCCACCTGGTCCGCCATGGAGGTGCAGAAGCAGGTCGGGCACACGGCGGTGCAGTTGCCGCACGTGAGACAGCGTTCGGCGACGTCGGCCCATCTCGGGTGGTCGAGATCAGCGAGCACGATCGCTGCCGCGTCTGCCGGCATCGAGCGTTCGGTGTGGACGT
>JBGSII010000479.1:0-5042 GCA_041742555.1 Ilumatobacteraceae bacterium | reverse complement strand
TCGCCGCATCGGGCTGCAGCACGTCGAGCTGACGCCGGCGCATGGCCTCGATGGCGTCGGCCAGGCCGAACAGGTGCTCGCCGTACGCGATCGGAATCGGCGAATGCGCCACCAACGCCTCGATACCGGCGCGTTCGCCCTGTGGCAGCGGCTCCTCGATCCAGCGCACGTCGAACTCGGTCAGTGCGTGCGACAGCGCCCGCGCCGTCGGCAGCGTGTAGGTCTCGCTCGCATCGACCATCAACTCGATGTCAGCACCGAGCAGTCGCCGCAGCTCCCGAAGAGTGTCGAGGTCGCGTCGCCACTCGGGGCCGGTGCGGACCTTGACCATACGTACACCCCGGTCGAGCAGCGGCGCGAGGTTCGAAACGTGGTGCTCGGCAGGGCCTTCCTCGAGAAACGCGGACGACGCGTACACCTCGACGCTCTCCCGATGACGTCCGATCACGCCGCTGACGCTGCGCCGCTGCTGCTTGCCGACGAGGTCCCACAACGCGATTTCGACGGCCGAGCGTGCCTGGGTTGCGATCCACGCGTCGCCGAGGCGGCGCCGGGTGAACAGTCGCAGCCGTTCGACGAGCGGGTCGACGGCCACGAGTTCCTCACCCACGAGCAGCGCGGCGAATGCATCGTCGACGACCGATGCCACGACCGATGCGTACGAGCACCCGTAGCTGTCGCACGCCTCGCCCCAGCCGACCGTGCCGTCGTCCGCGACGATCTTGACGAACAGGAACGACATCTGCTCGCGATCGGTCCCAGAGGTGCAAGCGATCGTGTCGACCTCGGCGAGACGCACGTCAGTTCGCCCAGTCCGGGCGTCGTCCATCTAGGGTCGAAGCGTGCCTCAGCCACCCAGCTCCCTGCTCACCCACATCGCGCTGCCGGTCCGCGACCTGGCCGCGACGCTCGCCTTCTACGGGCGCTACACCACGCTGGCGGTGATCCACGAGCGCTACGACCCCGAGACGAAGATGCGAACGGCGTGGCTCGCCAACGAGCGCGATCGCACGACGAGCGGTCTGGCCCGATTCGTCATCGTGCTCATCGAGGGGTCGCTGCCCAAGCAGATCACCGGCGACATCGAGGAGTCGTACGGCTTCCTCACCTCGATCAGCCACCTCGGCCTGTCGCTGGAGAGCCGCGAGGAGGTCGACGCCGTCGCCGAGCTGGCACGCGAGGACGGGTGCCTCCTCCTGGGGCCGATGTACCGAAACGAGGTCGTCGGCTACATCTGCATCGTGACGGACCCCGACGGCAACAACCTCGAGTTCTCCGTCGAGCAGGAGCTCGGCTGACACGAGCACCTCGACCATCATCTCGGCACACTCACTTGAGGCCTCTGATGAAGGGTTGGGCGAGTGCCTGCGGGGGACGGACCCGCTTCGCGAACACCGACATCGCGATGATCGTGACGACGAACGGCAACGAGGCGAGCAGATCACCGTTGACGTCGTAGCCGAGCGCCGGCAGCGACAGCCGGAACGACAGCACAGCACCGAAGAGCAGACAGCCGGCGAGCGTGCCACGCAACGTCCAACCGCCGAAGATCACCGCGATCAACGCGATGAACCCTCGGCCGCCGACGATCGAGTCCTCGAACTGGCCGACGGCTGCCAGGACGAGGAACGTCCCGCCCATGCCACACGTGATCCCGGAGATGTAGATGCCCTGGCGGCGGCGCTTGTTGACGTCGATGCCGGAGACGTCGGAGGACTGGGGGTTCTCGCCGACCGCTCGGAGCTCGAGGCCCCAGCGGGTCCGGTAGACCAGCCACCAGCACAGTGGCACCAGGGGATAGATCAGATAGAAGAGCCACGACCGGTCGAACAGTGCGGCTCCGATCAGCGGCAACTCCGACAACAGAGGGATCGGGATCGTGTCGGACTTCTCGGTGACCGGATCGAGTTCGGAGGCGAGGAAGCTCGCGAGACCGAGCACCAGAATGTTCAAGGTGAGCCCGACGACGAACTGGTTGGCGACCAGGCGGTGACTCATCTGCGCCTGCACCAGGGCGACGAGCAGGCCGGCCACGACGCCGAAACCGAGGGCGACGAGCTCGCTCTGCGACGAGTCGTAGCCGACCGCTGCGGCGAAGGCCCCCGCGAGGTACATCGCCTCGACGGAGATGTTCAACGTTCCGGAGCGCTCCGCAACCCACTCGCCGGTCGCCCCGAAGGCGAGAAACACGGCGAACGTGAACGCATTGATGTACGCAGCTTCCGACGTCAGTACGTCGCCGATGCTGGACAGGAACGAGCCCATCAGGTTCGACCCTCGAGAGCTGCCATCGCACGACGGCGTTGCCGGAGGAAGAGCAGCGCCGGGGGGATCAGCAGCGCCAGCACGAGCAGACCCTGCACCACGTCAGCGATGCGACGTTCGACGCCGGTGGCAGCGACGAACCCCGAGCCGGTGCGCAGGCACGCGAAGACGAACGCGACGAGGATCGTTGCCGAGATCCGCTGCCGACCGACGAGGGCGACGAGCAGGCCGGTCCAACCGATTTCGGCCGGGAATCCCGGTACGAGGGTGTAGTTGCCGAAATCTCCGCCGGCGAGCATCACTCCACCGGCCAGCCCGGCGAACCCACCACCGATCAGCAGTGCCGCCGAGCCATACCGAGCCGCAGCGACGCCGGCACGCTGCGCGGTGCGTTGGTTGTGCCCCAGCGCCCGGAGTCGGAATCCCCAGACGGTGCGCGCGAGCACGAAGCCGACGAGCAGCGCGGCGGCGAGCGCGAAGAACACCGAGATCGGGAACTCGTTGCCGAAGACGTCGACGATGGGGATCCGTGTATCGGCGTCGAGCTGCGCGCTGATCTGCTGGCGGTTGGCGCGCCCCTCCGGTGGGGCCAGCAAGAGCCACTGGTTCTTCAGTCCGAAGCCGGAGAGCTGCGCGGCCACGGTCACCAACAGCAGCGTGGTGAGCACCTCGGGCACGTTGCGCCGGTACTTGAGCGCGGCCGCGATGCCGGCCCACAATGCACCGCCGATCACCGACGCGACCAGGAGGGCGAGAATCACGAGCGGTCCCGGCCCACCCATCCTGGTCCCCACGTACGTGGCGAACGCGGCGCCGATGAACAACTGGCCCTCCTGGCCGATGTTGACGAGGCCCGCCCGATTCGAGATGATCGCGCCGAGCGCGACGATCAGAATCGGTGCTGCGACGCCGAGGGTCTCGCCGATTCGACCGGGCCCGCGGATACTGCCGTCGAGCAGGGCGTTGAACACCGCCATCGCATCGCCGCCGGTGAGTTCGATGATCAATGCGGACAACCCGAGCGCCGCGAGGATGCAGACCGCATAGAGCCCGACGACCTCTGCGGCCGAAACGAGCCGGGCGAGCCCGTGGGGGCCGAGGCGACCCGCAGCGCCCGTTCCCGGAGGGTGCTCGAACAGGTCGGGGCTCGACGCGGCCCCGTGATCGATGTCGGCGCTCTCGAAGCCCGTGCTCATGCAGCCGCACCACCCATCAACAGCCCGAGACGTCCGAGATCGGCCTCAGCGCGCGACATCTGACCAATGATCTTGCCGTCGGAAATCACGAGGATCCGATGCGCCAGATCGAGGATCTCCTCGAGTTCGCTCGAGATCAGGAGGATCCCGACGCCGGCTTCGGCGGCCCGACGGAGGCGAGCGGTCATGTACTCGATGGCTCCGACGTCGAGCCCGCGCGTCGGCTGAGCGGCCACGAGCACCTCGGGTTCGCGGCTCAGCTCACGAGCGAGCACCACCCGCTGCTGATTGCCTCCCGACAACGAGAACAGCGGGGCATCGGGGCCGAGGCAGGAGATCTCGAATTCCTCGATCATCCGCTCAGCGCTCGTGCGCATCTGTTTGCGGTCGATGACCCCCGCCGTCGAGATCTCGACGATGTCGACGAGCGCGAGATTCTCGGCCACCGTCATGTCGAGTACCACGCCGGAATCGTGGCGATCCTCGGGAATCACGCCGATCCCGGCGGCTGCCATCGCCCCGGCGACCCCGGTCTTCACCGGCGAGCCGCCGACGCGGATCTCGCCGGATGAGATCTCGGTCAAGCTCGACAACACGTCAGCGAGCGGGCGCTGCCCGTTGCCTTCGACACCGGCGATGCCGACGATCTCACCCTTGCGGACGTGCAGACTCAGATCGTCGAGCAGCGTCCGACCATCCCGACTCCGAACACTCAGCCCCTCGATCTCGAGCACCACGGGTGCGAGCTCGGGGTGGCTGTCGGGGATCTCACTGCCGTCGAGGTCGGTGTCGACGACACCGAGCGCCACGCGCTCGGAGCGCAGCGACACCGATCGACCCACCATCGCCTCGGCCATCTCCGCTGCGTCGACCGATGCAGTCGGCACGTGTCGGACGACGGCACCCTGGCGCATGATCGTCACCTCATCGGTCGCCCGCATGATCTCGTCGAGCTTGTGGCTCACGAGCGCGACGGCACGACCCTCCTCGCGTACGACGGTCCGCAACGTGTCGAAGAGCAACTCACTCTCGGCGGGGGTCAGCACCGACGTCGGCTCGTCGAAGATCAGAATCGACGGGTCGCGCCGAAGGCACTTGATGATCTCGACCCGCTGGCGCATGCCGACCGGGAGCTCGCCGACGATCGCGTCCGGGTCGACGTCGAGGCCGTAGCGGTCAGAGATCTCCTTCACTCGATCACGTGTCGCTGCTGGATCGAGGCGCCCCTCGTCGCCGAGCGCGACGTTCTCCCAGACCCGCAACGGCTCGACGAGGCTGAAATGCTGGTGCACCATGCCGATGCCATGACGTGCGGCGTCGGTCGGGTCGAGCAGGCGAACGCGCTCACCGTTGATGCTGATGGTGCCCTGGTCCGGCAGGACCAGGCCGATCATGATCTTCATCAGCGTCGACTTGCCGGCGCCGTTCTCGCCGAGCACACCGTGGATCATTCCACGGGCCAAGGTGAGATCGACCTGGTCGCAGGCGACCACCGACCCGTAGCGCTTGCTGACCTGATCGAGCCGAATCGCCGCTGGGCCGGCGGCGAGCGCAGCACCGGGGGCCGGGCCAGACGGCCCG
>JBGSII010000478.1:0-2978 GCA_041742555.1 Ilumatobacteraceae bacterium | reverse complement strand
GTAGCTCGAAACGACATCATCTGGGCCGATCTCGGGCCTCCCGCTGGACGCCGGCCCGTCTGCATTCTCACCCGTGATGCCGCCATCGCAGTGTTGAGCTCGGTCACGTGCGCACCGATCACCCGGACGATCCGTGGTATCAGCACCGAGGTCGAGGTCGGTCCCGAGCAAGGACTGCCCGAGCGCTGCGTCATCAGTTGCGACAACGTCATCACGGTGCCGATCGAAGATCTTGATGATGAACCAGTCGGTCGCCTCGATGAGGTCACGCGGGCGGCACTCGACATTGCTCTGCGGTTCGCGTTGGACATCGTCTACTGAGGCCCGCCGTCAGGCGAGACAGTATCGAGCACTCGCGGCACACAGTTCGCCGGTACGTGAGCGGGCGGTCGATGGAATCGATTGAGCGAAGTGTGCGCCTGATCCGTCGACCTCGGCGGGCGCCTACACTGAGATCTTGGCTGCGTACTTGCGCTGGGCGGCCTGCTTGGACACGCCGAGCATCGCTCCGATCTCGGACCAGGATCGATCAGCCTTGCGAGCATCGCGGATGGCATCGAGCAACGCCGTGTCGACATCGTCTCGCTGTTCCACCAGTTCGGCGATGGTCCGCAGCGCTGCAGTCTTCGCTTCGACGAGATCGTCGGCGTCGACGTCGTCGGCCCAACGCTCGAGGGCGTGGGCCCGCTGTGCACGTGTCATTGTCATGGGGTCCACCAACCTTTCAGGAACTTGGATCGAGCAGGCATCGCATGGATGATCGCGACGCCGTCGGCATCATCGACAACACCAACCTCCAACGGTTCGCCGTTCGCGGACGGTCCGATGAACATCGTGACGTCGGGATCATCGGTCTCGAAGCCGCGCCAGTGGTGTCGCAGTGCATGGAGCATCGTCATCGGAGACACCGTGCTTGCGGGCGCTCGCCTCGATGTCCACCCAACGAGGCTACGCATCGGACCACCGGACGTCAACATATGTTGACATCCGGTGCCAAAGTGTTGCGATCGTCCGGCACGTCAGGGAGCACGTATGACTGCGTCGTGTCGACGAGGAGCGATACCGAGTTCCTTCGATCCGGCGATATGCAGCACGGCGGTCGCTCGGCATCACCTGTCCATGGGCGGTGCCGCCAACTCGCACGGAGCTGACGGGGCTCGGTCAGTGATCCGCTCCAATCTCCGGCTCCGCTGGCACGAGCGGGGCGACCGCATCCGTCCATTGGGTGCCCGTCCCAGTAGCGCTGCTGAGCGGGCACGCCGGGAATCTGGTACCAGCCAGGTGGCGCCCGGTCCACCGACGGGCGGGGCGGGCTCGCGAGCAGCCCCCAGGCCACGATGGCGGGCGCCGAGTACAGCGTCACCGAGGCGATGATCGCCACCGGGATCATCGTCGCGAGCGACTCCTCCTCCAGGCCCTCCGTGGCGTTCACCACCAGCAGCATGACCACCCCCACGAGCGGAGCGGCGGCCGGAGGTTCGAGTCCTCCCACCCCGACCATCAGCTGGGGCACGTCGGGTTTGCTCGACGTGGGCATGAGCACGAGACGCAGCGCGCAACGCCGGCCGGGCATCGTTCGTGATGCCGGGCCGGACGTCATGCTCACTGCTGGTGTCGCTCCCCGTGATGGCTCAGGCCGAGATGCGGGCGGTACAGGTCTCACCGGTTGCGGCGTTGGACGCCGTCGCGACGAACGCGTCTCGACCCGAGCGGTTCGCGGTGCGGCCCTCGATCGTGAACGAGCCGCTCGGAGCGACGGTCTTGCGGGCACCCTGGAAGACGACGGCCGCGTTGTCGGTGATGCGCACGTTCCACGTCTGGCCGTTGCGGTTCGAGTCCACCTCGAACTCGTACTCGAAGACCGATCCCCGCGGCTGAACCTTGAACTTGTAGTCGGTGCTGCGACTGCAGTCGCCCGACTTCACGATGTCGCCGGCCTTGGCCGAGACGGGGCCGACGCCGACGGCGCCGACAGCGACGAGGGCGGCCGCAGAGGCGGTGAGGGTACGAACGATTCGAGTCTTCATGATGAACCTTCTCCTTTGGAGTGTGTGTGCTGGTTCGAAGCGGAACCGCTCCGACATCGACGAGCGTGCACGTCGTGGAGCGCGCATCACCAGTGGACGATGGTCGTAGCACCGGCGGTCTGGGGTGCCCCTCCGGCGGGACCGTCGTGGGCCATCGGCTCGAGTGAGCGTGGCCCTGGTGCTCAAGTCGTGGCCTCAACGTGCCGATGACAGCCCGTCCGCCTGTCCGAACGGGAGCATCCGTGGCCATCATCAGACCATCCATCGACCACCTCGACGAACTCCAGGACCCGCTCGGCGAAGCCGAACTCGCGGTGTTCGATGCGCTGTGTGCACTGGGAGACGAGTGGACGGTCTACGTCCGGCCGAAAGTTGGCCAGGACGTCCCCGACTTCGTCCTCGTGCACGACGCCCGCGGCGCCCTGACCATCGACGTCGTGGCCTGGCGCTCGAGCGACCACCGCCGCACCCTCGACGGTGACGTCGAGATGTTCGACGTCGATGGCGCGTGGCGGACGAGCCACGAACAGCCGCTCGCGGTCGCACGGCGACACCGAACTACGGTCTACGAGCAGTTCTTCGCGTTTCCTGGTGACGCTCGGGAGCCTGGAGGCCTGGTCCGCTCGGTCGTCGTGCTGCCGTGGTGTTCGGGTGTCGAGGCAGGAGCGCTCCTGGCATCCGGTCTCGGGGACCCAGCCAATGCCGTGCTCGTGTGGTCGGCCGACGATCTCGGCGAGCGACTGCCGTTCCTCATCGACGGACCGGGAGCGCCGCCACCGCCCGTGGCGTCCATCCAACGGTTGCACCGAGGGCTCGTCATCGACGGCATGGTCCACCATGCGGTCTCCCCGGTGCAGCTGAGCGACAATGCTCGTCGCGTCGCCGCGAACCCCGCCGGCGCACGTCTCCGAGGCGTCGCAGGTACTGCCGGGAGCGGCAAGTCGTTCGCGC
>JBGSII010000477.1:0-2302 GCA_041742555.1 Ilumatobacteraceae bacterium | reverse complement strand
CCGTCGGCTCGCGCCTGCTCACGCTGCTGGCCGACGTGGAGCGCCTCGCCGATCGTCGTGTACCACCGACCGACGGCTGCGGGGTCGTTCTGGTCCAACCGGATGGCGTCGGCGATGCGCAGCCCCTGCTGGCCGAGGTAGTGGCCGGCGCGGTACTGCGGGGTGTACCACTCCTGGGTGTTGTGCTCGTTGAGCATCCACAACGAGATGAAGCGCCAGTCGACCTCGTAGTCGCGCTGCTCGCTGACGTTGACCACCCAACGCGAGGTGATCCACGCCCACGGACAGACCGGATCGAAGAAGAAGTCGAGGTCGGCAGCCATCGGTGCAACCTACCGGGGCCAGCCCGGCGGGCCGGTCACGTGCGAGCGATCTCGACGTCCTGGTAGGTCTCGATGAGATCGCCAGGCTTGAGGTCCTGGAAGTCCGACAGGCCGATACCGCACTCGAAGCCCTCACGGACCTCGCGCGCGTCGTCCTTGAACCGCTTGAGCGACGCGATGTCGCCCTTCCAGATGATCGTGCCGTCACGCAGGAAGCGCACCTTCGATCCACGGGTGATGACCCCGGAGCGCACATAGCACCCGGCGATCGCTCCGAGCTTGGGCACCCGGAAGATCTCGCGGACCTCGGCTTCGCCGGTGACCTGCTCTTCGAACTCGGGCTCGAGCATGCCGATCACGGCCTGTTCGATGTCCTCGATGAGCTTGTAGATGATCTCGTAGGTGCGGATCTCGACTTCTTCCTGCTCGGCGAGCTTGCGCGCCTTGCCGTCCGGGCGGACGTTGAAGCCGATGATCGTCGCGTTCGTCGCGTTGGCCAGCGAGATGTCGTTCTCGGTGATTCCGCCGACCGCACGGTGCACGAAGCTGATGTCGACCTCGTCACGTTCGAGACGCCGCAGCGACTCGGTGACCGCCTCGAGCGACCCCTGCACGTCGGCCTTGAGGATGAGGTTGACCGACGCCTTCTCACCCGACTGGATCTGGGCGAAGATGTCCTCGAGCTTGGTACCCGTCTTGACCCGCGCGTCCTCGCGGAGGTGCTTCGCCTTGAGCCGCAGCTCGCGTGATTCCGCCACGGTCCGGGCGATCTTGTCGTCCGGAGCAGCACGGAACTCGTCGCCCGCCTCGGGCACGAGCGACAACCCCAGCACCTGCACCGGCGTGGACGGTCCGGCCGTCTTGACCTGCTCGCCCTTGTCGTTGATCATCGCGCGGACCTTGCCCCACGCGGCACCGGCCACGATCGGATCGCCGACCTTGAGCTCGCCCTTGTCGACGAGCACCGTGGCGACCGGCCCCCTGCCCTTGTCGAGTTGAGCCTCGATGACGATGCCCTTGGCACGCCCGGTCGGGTTCGCGGTGAGCTCTTCGAGCTCCGCCACGACCTGGAGCTGCTCGATCAGTTCGTCGACGCCGACACCCTGCAGCGCGGACATCTCGACGACGATGGTGTCGCCGCCCCACGACTCGGGAACCAGCTCGTACTCGGCCAGCTGGGTGAGCACCCGCTGCGGATCGGCGTTGTCCTTGTCGATCTTGTTGACCGCCACGACGATCGGAACATCAGCGGCCCGAGCGTGGTTGATGGCCTCGATCGTCTGCGGCATGATCCCGTCGTCGGCGGCGACCATCAACACGACGATGTCGGTTGCGTCAGCGCCGCGGGCGCGCATCTGAGTGAAGGCCGCGTGGCCCGGCGTGTCGAGGAACGTCACCGAGCCATGCTCGTTCTGCACCTGGTAGGCGCCGATGTGCTGCGTGATGCCACCGGCTTCGCCCTGCACCACGTTGGCACCGCGGATGTGGTCGAGCAGGGTGGTCTTGCCGTGGTCGACGTGACCCATCACGGTGATCACCGGTGGGCGAGGCTCCTGCAGTTCGTCGTCGTCGGAATCGTCGAACAGCTTCTGCAGCTCGACTTCTTCCTGTTGGCCCGGCTCGACCAGCAGGATCTCGGCGCCGACCTCGAGCGCGAACAGCTCCATCTGCTCGTCGGCGAGCGTCATCGTGGCCGTGACCATCTCGCCGTTGTTGAGCAGGAACCGGACGACGTCGGCAGCGGTCCGGTTCAACTTCGGCGCGAACTCCTGCGCCGACACGCCCCGTTCGATGATGACCGTGCCCGACGGAACCGGTGCGTCCGACGAGGTGTACGTGGTGAACTGCGGCTGCAGGTCGTCCTGATCGCGACGACGGCGCCGACGACCGGTGCGACGCGGCGGACGCCGCTGGCCGCTGGGACGATTGCCTCCGGGACGACCGGGGCCACCACCACCGGGACCACCACCGGGACCGCC
>JBGSII010000476.1:0-5468 GCA_041742555.1 Ilumatobacteraceae bacterium | reverse complement strand
TGCCGCCACATCGAGGCGCGGGACCTCTGGCAGCTCACGGCCGACGGCGCCGCTCGACATGCCGACCTCCTCCCCGCTGCCGCTGCCGCCCACGACGGGCTCCGTGTCCACTACACCGAGTTCCTCGTGCTCAACGACCGGATGAAGGAGATGTGCACGATGTGGCAACTCCGCGACGGCGAACCGAACGACCACAGCGACGCCGCCTACGACGCCGAACGCCTGGCCGAACTCGACGAGTTCAATCGCCGGTGCACGCCGGTGCTCGATGGCTTCGCCGTGGCCGCTCCCCGCTTCGGGGCGTATCGCCATCGCCTCACGTCATCGGCGGCACGAGCAGTCGGCGGCGAGACCCGCATGTACACCGGTGTGATGTGTGGATCGTTCCACGACGTGTGGATGGAACTCCACGAGGACCTGATCCAGCTGCTGGGCGTGGACCGCCACGCCGAAGGCAGCTACTGACCACCCGTCACCCGTCCCGCGATGAGCGAGACGACCACATACACGCCCTCTCGCTCATCGCAACCCGGATCATCGCTGGGTGCGCGTCGGCACGACGCGAGGAATCGCAACGATCAGCGGGCCAGCGACTGCGACAGCGACCGCGGCGTACGCCCACGCTGGATCCCAGAACGCCTCGAGCTCGAAGAAGTCGCGAAGGAACGGCACGAGGAACACCACGACGTAGCTGGCAGCCATCGCGGCCACGAGACCCAACTTCCACGACCGCAGCGGCTGGCTCGTCACGGCGAGCACGACCAGGCCGATCGACAACAAGGTCACGGTTGCCAACGTGCGCGCCTGGTCGAGCTCGAGCTCGGCCCCGTTCAGCGCAGCTTCGTACGCCGCCAGCGTCGCACTTCCCGCGATGACTCCGGCGGGCACCGAGAACCAGAGGATCCGCCGCAGGAACCCCGGGCGGATCAGGTCGACCTCCGGAGCGAGCGCGAGGAAGAACCCTGGGACGCCGATGCTGAAGGTGCCGACCAGCGTGAGCTGACGCGGCAGGAACGGGAAGGGGCTGTTCAACAGCCCGATCGCGAACGTGAGCAGGACGGCATACGACGCCTTGGTGATGAAGAGGTTGGACACCCGCTCGATGTTGTTGATCACCTTTCGGCCTTCGTTCACCACCGTCGGCAGGCTCGAGAAGGCATTGTCGGTCAGCACCAGATCGGCGACTGCTTTGGTGGCCTCGCTGCCAGAGCCCATCGAGATGCCGAGGTCGGCGTCCTTCAGGGCGAGCACGTCGTTCACACCGTCGCCGGTCATCGCGACCACGTGGCCTCGCGCCTGCAACGCCCGCACCATCGACTGCTTCTGCTGTGGCTTGACCCGTCCGAAGACCGTCGCGGCCTCCATCACTGCGGCGAGCTCGTCGAGGTCGGTCGGTAGTTCCCGAGCGTCGACGGGGGCACCCACGACGTCGAGACCGGCTCGTTCGGCGATCGCCGCCACGGTGTCCTGATTGTCCCCGGAGATCACCTTGAGCGCGACATCCTGGTCGGCGAAGTACGCGAAGATCTCCGAGGCGTCCGACCGGATCTCGTCTTCGAGCTCGACGATCGCCAGCGGCTGGGCACCGGCAGGCAGCCGATCGCCGTCAGGACCGTCGGGGGAGGTCATCACGGCCAGCAGCCGCTTACCACCGGTGCTCAACCGTTCGACGAGACTCCGAGCAGGATCGTCGACGGCGAGCAGGAAGTCGGGTGCTCCGAGGTACAACCATCCCCGATCGACGAAGGACGCTGCCGACCACTTGCGTTCGCTGTCGAACGGTTCGACCTTGTCGAGCTCCCACGGTGAGTCCGTCCCGACGGCGGCGATGATCGCCGCCATCGATGCGTTCGGGTCGCGGTCCGACGAGGCGAGAGCGACCAGGCACTCGCGAACCTCGTCAGCGGTGCGGTCCACCGCCGGGTGTGCGGCGGCGAAGGCGATCTCGCCCGTCGTGATCGTGCCCGTCTTGTCGAGACACAGCACGTCGACCCGGGCGAGCACCTCGACGGTCGACAGGTGCTTTGCGAGCGCGTTACGCCGCGCCAGCGCGACGATTCCGGCCATGAACGACAGACTCGTGAGCAACACCAGCCCATCGGGGACCATCGCAACGGCCGCAGCAACGGTGCCGAGCAGCGCATCTTGCCAGCGGTCTTCCCTGGCGAGGAGGTTGACGAGGAGGAAGACGGAAGCGATCGGGATGATGACCGTGAGCCAGCGCAGGATCGTGTCGATGCCCTGGCGGAGCTGCGACGTCGCCAACGCGAACTGCTTGGCCTCGGTTGCAAGCGTGCTCGCGTAGCTGTCGCCTCCGACCGCGGTTGCCTGGATGCGGCCGTTGCCGGCAACGACGAAGCTGCCGGACAGCACGTCGTCACCGGACGTCTTCGGAACGGGGAGCGACTCGCCGGTGAGCATGGACTCGTCGAGTCGAAGCCCAGTCGCCTCGAGCACGACACCATCGACCGCGACCTGGCCGCCGAGACGCAGTTCGACCCAGTCGTCGAGGACCACGTCGTCGGAGGCGATCTCGATGCTGGTGCCGTTGCGGATCACCGTCGTGCGGGGTTCGGTGATCACCTCGAGCCGCTTCAACTCGCGCCGGGCCCGAACTTCCTGGACGACGCCGATGACCGAGTTCGACACCACGACGCCGACGAACAGCGCGTCCTTCGGATTGCCCGACACGAGCACCAGGACGAACAACGACAGCATGATCGCGTTGACGACCGTGAAGACGTTCGCCGCCACGATCTGGCCGAACGACCGACCAGGAGGCTCGGGCGTCACGTTGACCTGCCCGGCGGCGATGCGCTCGGCGACCTGATCCTGGGTCAGCCCGACCGGGTCAACGGTGCCGCCTCCCAGTTGATCCATCGAAGGTGCAGCGTACGTGAGACCGGCGCGCACCACCCCGCATCCGATTCGCTGGTTCACTGGAGCCGTGACCACAGCACACAGCGCTGACTCGTTGATCACCTACGTGCGCGAATCGGTGATCGGGCGCGATGACGTCATCGACGGGCCCTACGGCCCGCGACCGATCATCTACGCCGACTACACCGCATCGGGCCGGTCGCTCACGTTCATCGAGGACTACATCCGCACCGTGGTGCTGCCGCTGTACGCCAACACCCACACCGAATCCTCCGGCACCGGGCTGCAGACGACGCGTCTGCGCGAAGAGGCGCGCCGCATCATCGCCCGCTGCGTGGGAGCAACGGACGCCGAACATGCGGTGGTGTTCTGTGGCAGCGGGGCGACCCACGCCGTCGCCAAGTTGCTCGGGGTGCTCGGCTTGAAGATCCCGTCCGTCCTCGACGACCGACACCACCTGAGCGATTCGATCCCGCCCGACGAACGCCCGGTCGTGTTCATCGGACCCTACGAACACCACTCCAACGAACTTCCGTGGCGCGAGTCGATCGCCGACGTGGTGATCATCGACGAGGATGCCGACGGCCACATCAGCCTCGACCACCTGGAGCGCGAACTGGTTCGCCACGCCGATCGACGCACCTTGATCGGCTCGTTCTCGGCGGCCTCGAACGTGACCGGGATCATCACCGACACGGTCGCCGTGTCGACGCTGCTGCACGCGCACGGGGCCCTGTCGCTGTGGGACTACGCGGCCGCAGCGCCGTACGTCGCGATCGACATGGGCTCGAGCGCTGACGGCAATCTCGCCTACAAGGACGCCGTGTTCATCTCGCCGCACAAGCTGATCGGCGGGCCCGGAACCCCGGGCGTGCTAGTGGCGCGTCGCGAGCTGTTCACCAATCGGGTCCCCGACGTGCCCGGCGGTGGCACGGTGCGCTACGTCAGCAACGTCGAGCACGACTACCACCCGGAGATCGAACATCGCGAGGAGGCCGGCACACCGGCCATCGTCGAATCGATTCGGGCCGGGCTGGTCTTCCAGCTCAAAGAGGCAGTCGGAGTGGGCGCGATCGAGGCGAAGGAGTCCGACTTCGTCCGGCGCGCGATCACCCAGTGGGAGCAGCACCCGAACATCAACGTGCTCGGAAGTCATCAGGCAGAGCGACTCTCCATCGTGTCGTTCGTCATCCGTCACGGCGACCGGTTCCTGCACCACAACTACGTGGTCGCGCTCCTCAACGACGTGTTCGGCATCCAGTCCCGCGGTGGGTGCTCGTGCGCGGGGCCGTACGGACATCGTCTGCTCGGCATCGACCTCGAACGCTCACACGAGTTCCAACGCGAGATCAATCGCGGGTGCGAAGGCATCAAGCCCGGTTGGATCCGCGTGAACTTCAACTACTTCATCGACGATGCGACGTTCGACTACATCGTCGAGGCTGTCGCGATGATCGCCTCCCACGGCGCGTCACTGCTGGGGGAATACGACTTCGAACCCGACAGCGGGTTGTGGCACCACCGGCGCGGCGCGCGCGGCCCCTCGATGAGCCTCGACGAGATCTCCTACGACGGTGGCCGGATGCACTTCGAGAACCGACGCCGCAGCGAGCCGGTCGATCTCGATCGTCATCTCGCATCGGCGCACGAGCTGTTCCATGCCGCCGGCAATCGCGACGCAAGGGCAGCGGCGCCCGAGACCAACGCCGATTTCGAGACCCTGCGGTGGTTCCCGTACGCCGCGGACGTCGTCGGATGAAGTGGGTCGGGTGACACGTCGCTTCACCGCCGAACCGACACCCGATCGTCACGAAACCGTCATATTCGGCTAGGCTCCGTCTCCATGTCGAGCACGACCTGGATGTGGGCGAGCCGTGGCCGCCGGACGATTGCGTCCGTCGCCGTCGTGCTCGCCACTGCGATCGGTGCCAGCGCAGTGCCACTCACCGTCGCCAACGCCCAGGACCCCGCCGCGGTCCGGGCCGCCGAGGAGATCCAAGCGGCCCGCGATCGCGCCGATGCGGCTGCGCAGGCGATGTGGGAAGCACAGTCACGTCTCGACACGCTCGAGGTCGAGATCGCCGGGGCCGAACGCGAGCTGGCCGCGGTCGAAGCCCAAGCGAACTCGATGCGATCGAGCCTGCAGCAGGATGCGCAGCGCAGCTTCGTCAACTCAGGGACGTCGATGCCGCTGTTGGTCGACCTCGACGAAGCGAACACCGGCATCACCGCCGACCGACAAGCATCGGTCGCCCGCGGCGCTGCGACGGTGGAGCTCGACGACTTCGACGCCGTGATGAAGCAGGTCCGGGCACAACGGGCGGAACTCGAGCGTCAGCAGAATGCCACCACCCAGGCCCGCGAACAGTTCGAGGAACTCAAAGCCGTGGCAGAGGCAGAGGTCGTCGAGCTCGCCGAGATCGAGCAGCAGCGTCTCGCGGATGTCGCCGTGCAACGAGAACTCGAGCGGCAACGTCAGGCGAAGCTCGCCCAGGAGGCAGCCGCATCGCGCCAACGCCAGGCCGACAACCCTGCGGGTCGGAGCGACCCGCCTCGCGGCGCGTCGTCACTCCCCGTCATCGACCGGA
>JBGSII010000475.1:0-1758 GCA_041742555.1 Ilumatobacteraceae bacterium | reverse complement strand
GGGACTGCCGCGCGTGGGGGTGACATCTGAGCTGTGGTGCCGGGAGGTGCCGCTGAAAGGATGTTCGCCATGCCCAAGCCGTATCCGAAGGAGTTCCGCGATGACGTGGTCCGGGTTGCTCGCAACCGCGAGCCAGGCGTCCGGATCAAAGACATCGCCGCAGACTTCTCGATCACCCAGTCCTGCCTGACCAACTGGCTGGCCCGAGCCGACCGCGACGACGGCATCAAGCCCGGTCCGACCACCGCCGAGGCCGTCGAGCTGCGCGAGCTCAAGAAGCGCAACCGGCTCCTCGAGCAGGAGAACGAGGTCCTGCGCCGCGCTGCGGCGTACCTGTCCCAGGCGAACTTGCCGGGAAAATGATGTTCCCGCTCGTCCGCGAGTTAGCCGTCGACGGGATCCCCGTCACGGTGACGTGCCGGGTTCTCAAGCTGTGCCGCCAGCAGTACTACCGCTGGCGCGATCAGCCGTTCACCGACGGCCAGCTCGACGAGGCGTGGCTGGCCAACGCGATCTTCGACGCCCATCGTGACGACCCCGAGTTCGGGTATCGGTTCCTCGCCGATGAGGTCCGCCTCGATGATCACGACGTGTCGGACCGGGTCGTGTGGCGGATCTGCCGGGACAACCAGTGGTGGTCCCGGTTCGGCAAGCCCAAGCGTGGCAAGGGATCGAAGCCTGGTGCCCCGTCCCATGACGACCTGGTGCGCCGGGACTTCACCGCCAAAGCCCCGAACGTCGTGTGGGTCACGGACCTCACCGAACATTGGACCGACGAAGGCAAGCTGTACTGCTGCGCGATCAAGGACCTGTACTCGAACCGGATCGTCGGCTGGGCCATCGACAGCCGCATGAAGGCCCGGCTCGTCGTCGCCGCGATCGAGATGGCCGTCGCCCGCCGAGGAGGCGACGTGGCCGGCTGCATTGTTCACTCGGACCGAGGATCGCAATTTCGTTCCCGGAAGGTCCACCGCGCTCTGACCCGCCACGGCCTCGTCGGCTCCATGGGCCAAGTCGGCTCCGCTGGCGACAACGCAGCCATGGAATCGTTCTTCGCCCTATTGCAGAAGAACGTCCTCGACCGGCACCACCGCTGGGCAACCCGCAACGAGCTCCGCATCGAGATCGTCACCTGGATCGAACGCACCTACCACCAACGCCGCCGCCAGACCGCTCTCGGCCGGTTGACCCCGATCGAATACGAGATGATCATGACCCCACAGACGGCAACCGCCGCCTGAATCAACCTGTCACCTCACCGCGCGGCAGTCCCGTGAGCTCGCCAGCCTCCATCGCTTCGATGGCCGATGCGACGTCGTCGAGGTCGCATCGCCGGCCGATGGCAGCGGTGACCGTTCCCTCGGCGAGGTGCTGTGCGAGTGCTTTGATGGAGTCGAGCGACTCGTCGCTCATGAAGAACGTGAGGCGTTGCTTGACGAACGGTGACAGCAGCGCGGCTCGGAGTTGGCGTCCGATGCCGCCGGTGAGGCGGTCGCCGTCTTCGCCGCCGACGATGACTAGCGTGCCGGTCGGTGTGAGTGCCCGCCGGAGCCGTGAGATCGGGTTGCGTCCGCCGGTGTCGATGATGAGGTCAAACCGGTCGGGGCCGTCGTCGATGTTCTGATGGGTGTAGTCGATGACGGCGTCGGCGCCCATGGCTCGGACGGCGTCGAGCTTGGCGGTGCTGGCGACGCCGGTGACGGTGGCTCCGAGCGCTTTGGCGAGCTGCACGGTGAACGAGCCGACCCCGCCCGACGC
>JBGSII010000474.1:0-6035 GCA_041742555.1 Ilumatobacteraceae bacterium | reverse complement strand
GCTTCGGCGCGCTGATCTGGCAGCTCCGCAGAGTGCGAGGCCTCGCGCTCGAGGCGCTGGGTGGCGACGACGCGTCGGCCGTGCTCGCTACCGCGCACGCCGAGTTCCGTGTGCTCGCCGACCGGATCGCCGACCCCGACCTTCGCGCCTGGTTCGAACGCCAACCCCTCGCCCCGGCCTCCTGATTTCGCGAGACCCTTGACCGGCGGCGGTCAGAGCGTGCGGGTGATCTCGCCGAGCAGCTGCCAGAACTCGACGCGCCGTCTGTCGAGGAACGGCCCACCGTCGAGCAGCAGCTGACTCTGGGCGTACCCGCAGCTGATGCCGCTCGCCGGATCCATCGTGAGGAAGGATCCGCCGTAGCCGCCCCAGTGCATCGTCGTCGGTGTCGGCGCCGGGTACTCGTCCGTGTGCAGGCCGAACCCGAGTCCGTAGCGGACCCAGCCGACCATCTGATCCTCCGTGAAGCTCTGCTCCTGCCCGGCGATCGCAATGATCTCGGGGCTCACGTACCGGCGACCGTCCACCGTGCCCCTCAGTGCGACGATCTCGCCGATGCGCGCCATGGCACGCGCATTTCCGAGGCCGCCTCCCGACGGGATCACGGTCGGGAGGAGCGCAGGATCGATGAACTCGTTGCCCGGGATGAACTCGGCAAGCACCCGTTCGGCCATCTCCGAGGGTGGTTCGGGCTGCCCGTCCGGGGGCCAGATCGCACTCACGCGCCGCGCCTGTTCGACAGGCAGGCCGAAGTGGAAGTCGGCATCCAGCGGGCCGGCGATCTCAGTTTCGTAGAAGTCGACGAACGACCGGCCGCTCGTCCGTTCGATCACGCCGGCGATCATGTCGCCGAAGGTCTGGGCCTGGTAGCAGCTCAGCGTTCCCGCTCCGTACCACGGTTCGGCGTTCTCGACGAGTGCGGCAGCGCGGTCCCGGTCGGCGAAGTCGGCGAACGTGACCTGCCGGCCGTATCCGGGGAGCCCGGACCGGTGCACGAGGACCTGGCGAGTCGTGATCTTCTCCTTGCCGTGTCTGGCGAACTCCGGCCAGTACGTGGCGATCGGTTCGTCGAGATCGAGCAGGCCCCGGTCGATGAGCATCAGGACCATGATCATCAACGTGACCTTCGACGAGGAGAACACCCGCACGACCGTGTCGGACTCCCAGGGCGTGGCCATCTCGTAGTCACGGGTGCCGCCCCACAGGTCGACGACATACTCGCCGCCGAGGGTGACGGCGAGCGACGCACCCTTGTCGAGCCCGCTGTCGAGGTTGCGTCGGAATGCGTCCTCGAGCGTACGGAATCGTTCGTCGCAGAACCCGTTGATCTCGACCATGACCACCTCCTCGGTGCTCGATACCGCCAGCGACCGTACTCCCTCGATGTTCCGCAGTGGGACGCCAGAACGCCCGGTAGCACGCGTGGGGGCGCAAACGTGCGAATGTTCTGCCAGGGGAACTGACGAGATGGCCATCGAGATCGTGGACGCCGAGCGTGTGGGGATGTCGAGCGAGCGCGTCGGCTGGGCCCGCGACCTCGTCGCGAACCACGTGGCGAGTGGTCGATCCCCCTCGGCCGTCGCCGTCGTCCACCGTCGAGGCGAGGTCGTGCTGACCGAAGCGTTCGGCGTGCGCGGACCCCACGGTGCATCGCTCGACATCGACGACGTGTGGCCGATCGCCTCGGCGGGAAAGCCGATCACCGCGGCCGTTGCGATGACGCTCGTCGAGGAGGGTCGCATCGGGATCAACCAGCCGGTGGTGGACTACATCGGCGAGCTGGACCGCCCCGAGGACGCCGACGTCCTCGTCCACCACCTCCTCACCCATTCCGCGGGCTGGGAGTCGGCACAGCAATCGCACCGACTGGAGGCGTATCTGCGGTCGGGGCAGATGACAGCGCCGCCACCGGGCCGCGACTTCATCACGCATCTGTTCCTGTCGATGGCGCTCGATCCGGTCCGGGTGACGCCGACCGGAATGGAGATGCGGTACGACAACAACACCTACGAGTTGCTGGCGGAGATCATCCGGCGCGAGACCGGCGGCACGCTCGACGCAGCGATGCGCTCGCGGATCTTCGAGCCGCTCGGAATGACGCGAAGCGCCGGCATCGTCGGCGACGACCTGCGGCCGTACTTGGTGACGCGGGCCGAAGGACTGCCGTTCGGCCCCGGGGCGCCGGTGCCGTTCGAGGGCGAACTCTGGGAGAGTTCGGACTCGGGCGCGGCTGCTGTGCATTGCTCGGCTCCCGATCTGGCGCGATTCGGACAGATGATCCTCGACGGTGGGGTGCTCGGCGACACCAGAGTGCTCGCTCCGTCGACCGTGGTCTCGATGGTCACGAACCAGATCCCGGGGGTCCCCGCCCAGTTCAGCGACCAGCGGATCCCTGAGGCATCGTGGGGGTACGGCTTCACCGTCGTCCAGGAGCAGCGCTTCGCGTACTTCGCCGGTGGGCTCGTGCCGACGGGCAGCGTGCTGCACCCGGGCGCCGGTGGCATCAACTACTGGATCGACGTGACGAACGAGATCGTCGGGGTGTTCTTCGAGGTGATCAGCGAGATCGACGAGTTCCTCACGCCGGTGTCCGGCGTCGGCCATCGGTTCGCTGACGTGATCACCGCGGCGGTGGCAGAGTGACCTTCTCGATGGAGCTGCGCGACCCGGCCGAGCTGGGGATGTCGGCGACCCGGCTGACGGACGCGGCAGCGCTGATGGACCGACAGTACGAATCGGGTCTGACGCCGATGGCGGTGGCCCTCGTCGCCCGCCACGGCAAGGTGGTGTGGACCCACGCCGTTGGTGACGCGAGACCAGGCGGTCCGCCGGTGACGATCGATTCGGTGTTCCCGATGGCCTCGCAGACCAAGCCGATGACCGCGGCGGTGATCATGGCGCTCGCCGAGCGGGGGATGATCGGCCTCACCGAATCGGTGTCGGCGACGTTGCCGGAACTGGCCGACGACCACCGCGACGTGATGGTGTTCCACCTGCTGACCCACACGTCGGGCTGGCACGACGACGACCACGTCGCCGCTCGCGAGGCGAAGCTCGACGAGGCGATCGCCACGATCCCCGAGGGAACGGACGCCTTGACGCACATCATGCTGTGGCCGGGATGGGGCGTGCCCCGACGCCTCCCGGCCGGTGAGCGGATGCAGTACTGCAACTTCAACTACTCGCTGCTCGGCGAGATCGTGAGACGGGTCACCGGCGACACGCTCGACGCGGCGATGCGCCGATACCTCTTCGAACCGATCGGGATGACGAGCAGCGCTGTGATCGTCGGCGCCGACCTGCAGCCCCGCGTGATCGAACGTCCACCGGGGATCCCGGGTGGTCCGGATCATGCTGATTCGCCGATCTCGTTCAACAGCCCCGTGTGGGCTGCGAGTGACGACGGCGGGTTCGGGGCACACGCGTCGGCGGCGGATCTCGCTCGGTTCTGGCAGATGTTCCTCGATGGCGGGATGGTCGGCGACGTTCGGGTGCTCAGCCGTGACGCGGTCCGGGTGATGACCACCAACCAGATCCCGGGGATCGCTGCGGACTTCATCGGTGAAGAGCGTGGTGAGGCGTCGTGGGGCTTCGGCTTCGGGGTCGCTGGGTTCGAGGCCTGGCCCCGGTACGGAGGTGGGACGTCCCGGCCGAGCGTCGTCCGACACGGGGGGTCCGGCGGGATCGATGGCTGGTTCGATCCCGAAACCGGAGTTGCGGCGACCTACTTCGAGGTGGCCACGCAGGTGAGCACAGAGGGTGCCATCGAGAGCTGGGCGGCGCACCGCTTCCAGGACGTGATCAACGCCGCCGTCGATGCCTGAGTGACGCCGCCTCGATCGGCTGTCAGGCGGTCTCGCCGCGGGCCCAGCGCAGCGAACGGCGAAGGAGTTCGTAGTAGGCGGGCTGCTCCCACGATCCTCGTTCGATGTTGGGGTAGTAGTCGACCACGGGGACCATGTCGTAGTGCCCTCGGCAATGACCGAGGGTGTTGTAGAGCACGGCGCCGTCGCCGAGTTCTCGCAGGTACATCACCAGGTGGTGGTCGGGCCCTTCGGTCCAGTCGTGTTCGACGAAGCCGCGAGCGTCGCCCGACCAGGTGGTCTCGAGCAGCGGGATCAACGCGTCGCGATTGGCGTGCTCGGAGAGGTACAGCTCGTCGTCGGTCTCGAATGGCTCGATCCCGTTGACGAGCCAATGGTCGTCGGTCGCCAGCTCGACGAGGTACGGCATGATCGGTGGGTGGGCGACGAACTGCGAGCCGAGCGTGTCGGCCCACAGGGGGAACACCCGCGGCGAGTCGACTCCGTTCGGGGTGCCGACGTCGAGCGCCGAGTTCGTGCCGTGGAGTGCCACCCATCGCCCGCCACCCTCGACCCAGTCGCGGATCGTCTGCTGTGCCTCGACGCTCGGGCGGACGTTGCAGGTGTAGCTGACCAGGATCGAACTCGCCGTGATGCCGGCGGTGTCCTCGTAGTCGGGCTGCACGCGCACGCGGAACTCCTCGTGCTCGCCGAGCAGTGCGAGCAGCTCTCGCCGTGCGAAGTCGATGTCGTGGTACATGCCTCCCGCGACGAGGGTGACGTCGATGCGACCCATGACGTCGCTCAGTAGTCGACGCGCTTGAGGAAGCCGCCGTCGACGGTCACGTTGACACCGTTGACGTGCTTGGCGCGTTCGCTGGCGAGGAACGTCACGACATCCGCGACGTCTTGTGCCGTGCCGAGCTCTCCGCCCGGATGGCCCTTCTGCGTGGCCGCATAGAAGTCGGCCATGTGGTCCTTGATCATGTTCCAGTCGCCACCCTCGATGAAGATCGGTCCGGGTGACACGACGTTGCAGCGGATGCCCTTCGCTCCGAGCACCTGCGCCTGGCCGAGCGTCCAGTTGGTCACCGCTGCCTTGAAGGCGCTGTAGCTGCCCGAGCCCGACCCGAAGTGTTCGGCCACCGCGGTGGTGCCGATGCTGATCACCGATCCGCCACCGTCGGCGAGTGCGTCGGTGGCGGCACCGACGCCGAGGACGAGCGACATCAGGTCGATGTGGAAGTTGTTGATCCAGGCGTCGGTGCTGCGCGCCGGCTTGCCCGAGGTGTTGTGCACGTAGATGTCGATCCCACCGAGCTCATCGGCCGCGGACGCGACCCAGTTCGTGAGTGCCGCGCCGTCGGCGGCATCGACAGCGCTGCCGAACACGGTGCCGAGCGACGACATCTCGGCGACGGCCGCGTCGACGCCTTCGGCTCCACGGGCGCAGATCGCCACGGATGCGCCCTCGGCCAGGAGCGTTTCCGCGATGGCGCGTCCGATCCCCTTGGTCGCTCCGGTGACGAGTGCCTTCTTGCCGCTGAGTCCGAGGTCCATGTTGTCTCCTGTGTCGATGCTCGAGTGTGCGCCCGACCCGTGTCGGCCGAACGGAGACGAAGCTAATTCACCGAGTGGCCGGTTTCGACAGCTGGACGACCCGGCGATGGTTCGGTCTGCATCGCCCGGGCCGGACGCGGCGTTCTACGGTGCGGCCATGGCCGGTGACGCATACGACACGATCAAGCGGTTCTGGGAGATCCAGGACCACGGAGACTACGCGGCGCTTGCGCCGTTGTTCGCGGACGACGCCGAGGTCGTCGACCCGGTGTACGGCACCTTCGTGGGCGGCGAGGCCATCGCCGGGTTCTTCACCATGATGAACACCGAGATGGCCAAGGCCGGTGCCTCGTTCCGCCTGGTCGAACTGTCGGGCGACGACGAGACCGCGTGGGCGCAGTGGGAGGCGACGACGAACAAGGGAGTTCGCCAGGGCGTCGGCGTCTACCGGGTCCACGACGGGCAGCTCGTCTACTACAAGGACTACATGAACCCATGAGCGATCGAGTCGCAATCGTCACCGGTGCAGCGTCCGGAATCGGTCGAGCGACCGCCGAGCGCCTGGTTGTCGGTGGGACCTCGGTCGTGCTGGTCGACCGCGCGTCGATCGACTGGGCCGTGGCCCTCGGCGATGCGGCGGTGGCGGTGGTCGGTGACGTCACCGATGCTGCG
>JBGSII010000473.1:0-5636 GCA_041742555.1 Ilumatobacteraceae bacterium | reverse complement strand
CTGAGATGGTGATGCCTGGTGACAATGTCGAGATGACGGTGGAGTTGGGCAAGCCGATCGCGATGGACGAGGGGTTGCGGTTCGCGATCCGTGAGGGTGGCCGTACCGTGGGCGCCGGCCGCGTCACCAAGATCCTCAAGTGACCGGGAAGCGACACTGACATGGCACAGAGCATCAGAATCCGCCTGAAGGCGTTCGATCACGAGATCATCGACCAGTCGACCAAGAAGATCGTCGAGACGGTCACGCGGACCGACGCCACCGTGCGCGGTCCGATCCCGTTGCCGACCGACAAGCACCGGTACACGGTCATCCGTGGCCCGCACGTCGACAAGGACAGCCGGGAGCACTTCGAGATGCGCGTGCACAAGCGCCTCATCGACATCGTGAACCCGAACGGCAAGACGATCGACAGCCTGCAGCGCATCGAACTGCCGGCCGGCGTCGACATCGAGATCAAGATCCAGAACGGCTGAGTGTTACATCTGGGGTCAGACCCCAGATGTAACACTTGGACCCAGGTATGAACGAGGTGAGAACAGCGGCCCTGAACGGGGTCGCTGTTCTCGTTTGCGGATAGACATTCGGTCGATGACGTCGTTGCCGCCGCCGCCTCCCGGCGCCAGTCAGGGTGTGCCCTCACAGGCCCCGCGTCGCAGCGCACGCGCACGCACGCAGCGAACATGGATCATCGTGGTGGCGGTTGGCGTGATCGCATGGACGGCGGCACTCACCGGGGCGCTGGTCGGCAACCAGGTCGCCGACTGGATCGACTCGCCGCCCAGGAGCGCCAGCGACGAACCGATCAACGTGTCGGATCCGAGCGGTCCGATCGATGGTCGACTCGACGTCGCCAAGGTCCTCGATCACATGGCGGCGTCTGTGGTGACCATCAGCGCTGACATCGACAGCCAACTGGGCCAGGGGCAATCGACCGGTACCGGCGTGATCGTGTCGTCCGACGGCGAGATCCTGACGAATGCCCACGTCGTCGAAGGCGCCACCGAGATCCGAGTTCGGCTCGCAGGTGAGACCGAGCCTCGAGAGGCGACGTTGCTGGCCTCGGATCGCGGAAACGATCTGGCGTTGTTGCGCATGAGCGGCGACGGCTTCGACGCGGCGGTCTTTGCCGACCCCGACAGCGTCCGCATCGGCGACGAAGTGGTCGCCATCGGGTTTGCGTTGGGCCTCGACGGTGACCCGTCGGTGACCCTCGGCATCATCTCGGCGCTCGATCGCACGATCGGAACCGATGGCGCGTTCCTCGACGGCCTCATCCAGACCGACGCAGCGATCTCGTCCGGCAACTCCGGTGGCCCGCTGGTCAACGCTCGTGGCGAGGTGGTCGGGATCAACACCGCCGTCGCTCGCGACACGGCGACCTCGGCGGCGACGAACGTCGGCTTCGCCATCAGTGCCGGTGAAGCGCTGCCGGTGATCGAAGCTCTTCGTGCGCAAGCCGGTGGTGAGCCGCGACGAGAGGGCTACCTCGGAGTCGAGCTCGGGGAGCGTCGCGACGGGGGGCAGGGCGCCGTGATCACCTCGGTGCAGGACGGCACACCCGCTGCCGATGCAGGCATCGAGGCCGATGACCTCGTCGTCGCGGCCGATGGTGTGGCGATCGACGGGGCAACGGGTCTGATTGCAGCGATCCGCGACCTTGCTCCCGGTGACTCGACGACGCTGACGGTCCTTCGGGCCGGCGAGCCGATCGAGGTCACCGTGACGCTCGTCGAGCGCCCCGAAGACTGAGGTCGCGGCGGGTGATCGCACCGACGGCCAGGGGCGACGTCAGCGCGGGGCGAGGGGAGTGAAGGTGACCTCGAGTCGCTGCAGGCCGCGCAGGACGTAGGTGTCGGCGAACGGATAGGTGTTGGTCGTACCGAGCTGGATGTCACCCATCCGGTCGAGCAGCGCGTTCGTCCCGATGCGCGCCTCGGCGCGCGCCAGGCCGGCACCGATGCAGAAATGCTCTCCGTGCCCGAACGACATGTGGTCGCGGAGGTTGTCGCGACATGGGTCGAAGCGGTCGGGATCGGCGAACCGCGAGGCGTCCCGGTTCGCCGATGCGTACACGACCCACACGTGGTCCCCCGCCGGAATCGTCACCCCCCCGACCTCGACGTCGGTCCGGGCCTGGCGGAACAGCCCGCCGACGGGCGCCTCGAACCGGAGTGCCTCCTCGACCATGCCGTCGACGAGCGAACGATCCGCTCGGACCCTGGCCTGGAGCTCGGGGTCGACCGCGAAGTGGTGGACGATGTTGGTGAGCAGGTTGGTGGTCGTTTCGTTGCCGGCGACGAGGAACTGCTGGAGCATCCCGAGCATCTCGGCGTCGCTGAGCTGCTCGCCGTCGAGTTCCGCGTTGGCGACGTCGGAGATGAGGTCACCGGTCGGGTGGGCCCGCCGGTCGGCCAGCTTGACCGCGAAGTACTCGGCGAACTCCTTGGTCGACACCAGGTATCCCCGTGTCTGCTCGACACTTGGTGCACTGTTGCCGACGGGCATGACCAGGTCGTCGGACCACCGCTTGAACCGGGCGAGGTCCTCATCGCCCACGCCGAGCGCGTGCGCGATGATGGCCATCGGCAACCCGATCGTGAACTGCGAGACGATGTCGACCGTGCACCGACCGGAGTCAGGGTCGGCCAGGGCCGGGTCGGCGACGGCGTCGAGGAGCGTCGCCGCCACCTCGATGACCTTCGGTTCGAGCGCCCGGAGTTGGAATGGCCGGAAGGCGCCGTTCACCAGCACGCGCTGGCGGCGATGATCGGGCGGGTCGGCGTTGAGGAGCACCGCCGACGGGCCACCGCGCCCCATGATGGCCTGAAACGTGTCGGCCATCGTCGGATCGGCAGCCAGGGTCGCCATCGATTCCGCGAGGACGCTGCCGAGCTGCTGCGGGCCCGTCGGCATGCGGCTCGAGAAATGGTCGGTGTCGTGCAGCACCGCCCACACGTCGTCGTACCGGGTGATCACCCACGCCCCGAGCGTGTCGCTGAAGGCGACCGGTCGCTCGTCTCGTAGCGTCGCGAAGATCGGGTACGGGCATCGGATCGCGTCCTGGTCGCGCGCCACGAGTTGGTCGAGTTCCATGTCGCTGATCGTGGCCCACACGCTGTCCCTCTGACGCACCGGAGCGTGGCCAACTGGTGGGGCACCGGGCCCACACCCACCACCGGTCGACGAGACGACGGGGATGATGCGAGCATGGGACGATGAGTCACGAGGATGCCATGCTCGGCGGGGTTCGGCCCTTCGGGCTCGGCTACTGGCCGCTGGCGGAGGACGATCCGGGTGTTCCGGTGCAACGCGAGGCGGTTCGGTTGGTGTCGCCGGACGGCGCGCTCGTACGCGGGGTGTTGTGGACGCCGCCGGTCGGGACGCCGTGGAGGACGGCCGTGATCCTGTCGCATCCGCGGGGCGACTTCAGCGTCCACTACGCCTGTCCGCTGCTGGCCGCCGCCGGGTATGCCGTGCTGGGCTTCGCCACGCGGTACATGAACAACGACACCGATTGTCTCCACGAAGCCTGCATCACCGACGTGCACACGGCCCACGACGAGATGATCAGGCGGGGCGCCGAAGCGGTCGTGCTGCTCGGCAACAGCGGCGGCGGTTCGCTGATGGCGATGGCCAACGCTGAACTCGGAATCGGTGACGGTTGGGTCGGGATCGCCGCGCACCCGGGCGAGGGTGTGTTCATGCTGCAGGTGATCGACCCGTCAGTCGCCGACGAGCACGACCCGTTCTCGACCGTGCCCGAACTCGACATGTACGACCCCGACAACGGTTGGCGTCCGTGGCCCGAACCGTGCTCGTACGACCCCGACTGGTTGGTGAGATATCGAGCCGCACAGGTCGCGCGGGTCGCTCGCATCGATGCGATCGCGCACGCGTCGATCAGGGATGCGGCAGAAGTGGTTCCCACGCTGCGGGTTGTCGACAAGGTCGAGGATCCCGCTCGATGGCGAGAGTTGCGCCGCCGGGCCGTCTTCACCGAGTACCTGACGATCTATCGGACGCTCGCGGACCCCGCGTACCTCGATCTGTCGATCGATCCCGACGACCGGCCGATGGGCTCGCTGTTCGCGTTCCCGGATCCGCTCGATGCGAACTACGGCCGTGGCGGGCTCGCCCGGACGATGACGGCGCGAGGTTGGTTGAGCACCTGGTCTGGGCTGTCGAGCAATGCCCGGTTGGCCGACACGATGCCGAAGGTGACGGTCCCGACGCTGCTGATCCACCCGACTGCCGATACCGAGATCCGAGTGTGGCAGGCCAAGGAGATCGTGGACGCCGCAGGCGCCGACGATGTCACCTACATCGAGATGACGGGCGCGCCGCACTACTTGGAGGGCCACCGCCCCGACGCGATGGCGCACGTCGCCGACTGGCTGGCCAAGCGTTACCCCTGACGTCCTTGTCCTGTCCCGTTTGCGCTGCGTTTCGGATGGGCCGGCCCATCCGAAACCGAGCCCAAACGTGGTGATCGCGCGTGTTGGAAGCGTGATGTGGCGCCCGTAGCATTGCATGGCCGTGATCGGAAGGCATTCCGATCACCAGACCATTCAGCAATCGATGTCTGTGTAGGCCGCCCGCAACGTTCGGAACGGAACCGCCCAGCAACAACATGATCTCGTGCTCCGCACGCTCGTCCGTCCTGAACCGGGAACGGCTAGCGGCGGAGCATTTGCGTGGAGAGCCCGAAATCAGGGCTTGGACAACGAAAAGGACCCGCCGCCATGGCACAACAATCGATCGTCGGCGAGAAGGTCGGCATGACACAGACATGGGTCGACGACAAGGTCGTTCCCGTCACTGTGCTCCGTGTCGAACCGATGCGCATCGTGCAGATCAAGACCAACGAACGCGACGGCTACACCGCCCTGCAGGTGACCTACGGGCACCGCAAGGCGAACAAGCTCACCAAGCCCGCTGCCGGACACTTCGAGAAGGCCGGCGTCGAGCCGGGCAAGCGTCTCGTGGAACTGCGCCTCGACTCCGTCGACGGCTTCGAGGTCGGCCAGGAGCTGACCGTCGAGCAGATTCCCGCCGGGACGATCGTCGATGTCACCGGAACCAGCCGGGGCAAGGGCTTCGCCGGCGTCATGAAGCGTCACAACTTCAAGGGCCAGCCCGCATCGCACGGTAACAACAAGAGCCATCGCAAGCCTGGCGCGATCGGCTCGTGTGCCTTCCCGGCCCGCGTGTTCAAGGGCCAGCGCATGGCCGGCCACATGGGCCACGAGCAGGTCACCACGCAGAACCTCGAGGTCGTCGAGTCCGACGTCGAGCGCAACCTGCTGCTGATCAAGGGTTCGGTTCCCGGCCCCGCAGGCGGTGTCGTGCTCGTGCGCAATGCCGTCAAGAAGGCCGGACAGCTCGCAGGAAAGGCAGGCTGATCATGGCCGACGTCACACTCAAGACCGCATCCGGCAAGGACTCCGGCACGATCGCTCTCGACGACGAGGTCTTCGGCGTGCAGCCGAACGTGCCCGTCATGCACCAGGTGGTCACCGCCCAGCTCGCCGCTCGCCGCTCCGGCACCCAGAGCACCAAGACCCGCTCGGACGTCAGCGGTGGCGGCCGTAAGCCCTATGCCCAGAAGGGCACCGGCAACGCCCGCCAGGGCT
>JBGSII010000472.1:0-12204 GCA_041742555.1 Ilumatobacteraceae bacterium | reverse complement strand
CACGCAGCGGGTGCCCGCCATGTGGTGGTCGCCGACCTGCACGGCGCCGAGGCGGAACGCGTGGCATCTGACATCGGCGGCAGCGCGGTCGCGATCGATGTCCGCGACGAGTCGGCGATCATCGAGATGGTCGAATCCACGCTCGACGCGCACGGCCCGATCGACCTGTTCGTGTCGAACGCCGGCTTCGTCACGGCCGCTGGTGTGGAGGATTCGAACGAGGCGATCCAGACGATGTGGGAAGTGCACTGCATGGCCCACATCTACGCGGCCCGGGCGGTGCTGCCATCGATGATTGCCCGCGGCGAGGGCTACATCTTGAGCACTGCGTCGGCCGCCGGCCTGCTGACGCAGATCGGCTCGATGGCGTACTCGATGACGAAGGCTGCGGCGATCTCGCTGGCCGAGTGGCTGTCGATCAGCCATTACCACCAGGGGATCCGCTTCTCGGTGCTGTGCCCGCAGGCGGTGGCGACCAACATCGTGGCGAACAGCCCCGACAACCGAGCCGCCCGAGACGCGAGCGGGGACGTCGCGGCCGCGTTCGAGGGTGGTGTTGCCAGCGGTGATGGCGTGCTCGACCCGGCCGATGTGGCAGCGATGTGTCTCGACGCGATCCGCGACGAGCAGTTCTTGGTCCTCCCCCACCCCGAGGTGGCCACCTACGTCGAGCGCAAGGCGACCGATCGCGACCGCTGGCTCACCGGCATGCGTCGCTTCCAGTCGGCCCTCCACCCCGACGGCAACCTCCCCGGCAACGCGATTACATCAGGGGTCAGACCCGCGATGTAATCGCTCGCGTTGTCGCCCCGGATTACATCGCGGGTCTGACCCCTGATGTAATCGCAGGCGGGGCGGAGTGCTTGACTGACGGCATGACTGCGATCTCCGAATCCGTCCGCCTCGAAACCGTCGCCGCTGCTGTCGGCGACATCGCCCTGGTGATCGTCGACAACCCGCCGGTCAATGCGCTCAGCTGGCACGTGCGCCAGGGCCTGTACGACGGAATCAACCAAGCGGTCGAAGGTGGAGCCAAGGCCGTCGTCGTGATCTGCGACGGTCGCACCTTCATCGCCGGCGCCGACATCAGCGAGTTCGGCGGCAACGTCCCTCAGGCAGCAGGCCTCCATGAGGTGCAGGCGGCGATGGAGAACGCAGCCGTGCCGGTGATCGCCGCCATCCACGGAACGGCGCTCGGCGGCGGGCTCGAAGTGGCCCTGTGTGCGCACTACCGCGTCGCCGTCGACTCGGCGAAGTTCGGACTCCCCGAAGTGAACCTCGGTCTGCTGCCCGGCGCCGGCGGCACGCAGCGCCTCCCTCGCCTCGTCGGCGTGCCCAAGGCGCTCGAGATGATGACCACCGGTCGCCACATCGGCACCGGTGAGGCGCTCGAAGCAGGTCTGATCGACGACGTCACCGCCGGCGGTCCAGCCGAACTGCGCGACGCCGCGGTCGCGTTTGCGAACAGGGCGGTCTCCGAGAGCCTCCCACTCGCCCGCGTTCGCGACCGCGACGAGAAGGTGCTCGACGCCCGCGGCAACGAGCAACTGTTCGCCGATTTCCGCGCGTCGATCGGCCGCAAGACCCGCGGCTTCCTCGCACCCGAGTACAACATCCAGTGCATCGAAGCTGCTGCGAACCTGCCGTTCGACGAGGGCCTGAAGGTCGAGGGCAAGCTCTTCATGGAGCTGATGACCGGGCCGCAGTCGGGCGCCCAACGCTATGCGTTCTTCGCCGAGCGCGCCGCGAACAAGATTCCCGACATCGCCAAGGACACGCCGATCGTCGACGTGAAGAAGTGTGGCGTGCTCGGCGCCGGCACGATGGGTGGCGGCATCGCGATGAACTTCGCCAACGTCGGGATCCCGGTCACGATCGTCGAGCGTGACCAGGCCGCGCTCGACCGGGGCCTCGGTGTGGTCCGCAAGAACTACGAGCGCTCGGCGTCGCGCGGTTCGATCCCGCCCGAAGCGGTCGAGGAGCGCATGGCACTGATCACCGGCTCGACCGACAAGGCCGACTTCGCGGACTGCGACATGGTGATCGAGGCCGTGTTCGAGGACATGGACCTGAAGAAGTCGATCTTCCGTGAGCTCGACGAGATCTGCAAGCCGGGAGCTGTGCTGGCCTCCAACACCTCGGCACTCGACATCAACGAAATCGCATCGGTCACCTCACGCCCGGAGAGCGTGATCGGAATGCACTTCTTCTCGCCCGCCAACGTCATGAAGCTGTTGGAGAACGTGCGGGGCGACGCGTCGTCCGACAGCGTCGTCGCGACGACGATGGCAGTCGGAAAGCAGATCGGCAAGGTTCCGGTGATGGTGGGCGTGTGCCGCGGATTCGTCGGCAACCGGATGCTGTTCATGCGCGGCGCCGAGGCCGAGCGGATGATCCTCGAGGGCGCGACCCCGGCGCAGGTCGATCGGGTGCTGTACGACTTCGGATTCCCGATGGGCCCGTTCGCGATGAGCGACCTGGCCGGCCTCGACATCGGCTGGAACGAGGAGACCTCATCGAGTTCGACCGTGCGTGAAGTGCTGTGCGAGAACGGCCGCCGCGGCCAGAAGAACGGGCGCGGCTACTACACCTACGATCCCGACACGCGGGCGTCCACTCCGGATCCCGAGGTGGTCGAGCTGATCAAGACCTTCGCGATCGGCAAGGGGATCGAGCAGCGCGACGTCAGCGACCAGGAGGTACTCGAGCGACTGCTGTATCCGATGATCAACGAGGGGGCGAAGATCCTCGACGAGGGGATCGCCATTCGCGGGAGCGACATCGACGTCGTGTGGGTGAATGGCTATGGCTGGCCGGTCTACCGCGGCGGCCCGATGTATTGGGCCGACGCTGTCGGTCTCGCCGAGATCGTCGACAAGATCAAGCGCTACGGCGAGACGCTTGGTGGCAACCATTGGAGCCCGTCACCACTGCTCGAGCGACTCGCGGCCGAGGGCGGCGCACTCCATCAGTACTCCAACTGATCGGGATCGTTATCGTTCGGACATGACGCTCGAACTCGTTCCGTTGTGCACGCTCACCGTCTCGCTCGCCGAGACGATCAGCGTCTCGCCCAATCTCGTGATCGGTGAAGTCACCGCCGCCCGGGCCGAAGGGGAACGCTTCAACGCCAGCCTGAAGGGCAATGCCGCCGCCGACTGGCTCCGGGTGTCTCCCGAGGGATACGGAACGCTCGACGTCAAGATCACCCTCGAGACCCACGACGGCGCGATCGTGTACGCCGACTACAGCGGCCGTCTCCAGTTCGACACGATGACCGTGTACGCGACACCGCTGTTCCACACCGGCGACGAGCGATACGCGTGGATGAACAGGATCCAGGCCGTGTCGAAGGGAACATTCCAGCCCGACGGAACGCTCGTCTACGAACTCTTCGAACTGCGCTGATCGTCAACGCCGTGTCGGACTCATCGCCGCCGTCGACCTGGCGCGATCGATGGCGATCGCCACGAGACACTCGACGCGTCGGACGGGTGATGATCGGTGTCGCCGTCGCCGGGGCGCTCATCGCCGTGTTCGGGACCATCGTGGGCTGGGTCTTCGTCGGTCAGGTGGCGACGGCGTCGGACGACACACTCGAGGTGACGCTCGAGTCGCTCGACGCAATCGACGACACGATCGACCTCGCCGACGAGGTGCTCGGTTCATCGGCCGATGCGATCGCCACCCTCGCGGCGACGCTGACCACCGTGTCGGGATCGTTCGACGCGGGAACGCAGGCGATCGAGGACATCGCCGGACTGGCCACGACGATCGGGCCGTCGCTCGAGGACGCGGCCCGCACCGTGCGCACGTTGGAGAACATCGGAGGCGACATCGACTCGGTGCTCTCCGCCCTGTCGAACCTGCCCCTGGCACCGGACTACGACCCCGATGCAGGGCTCGGGGCCACGTTCGGTCAGCTCGCCCGCACGCTGGAGGCGTTGCCCGGGCAACTGGAGTCGACCGCGACGAGCCTGACCGAATTCACCGGGTCGGCCGCCGAGGTGCAGCAACAACTCGACGACTTGGCGATGACAGTTCGCTCGATCAGCAGCGACCTCGGCGACACCGATGCGCTGGTCGAGCAGTATCGGGCGAGCGTTGCCGATGCACGCACGCTGGCGTTGTCGGCGAACGACGATCTCGACACCGGCGTCGTCCTCGTACGCATCTTGCTGGTCGTCGGCGGAATCACGTTGCTGATCGGCCAGGTTGTCCCGCTCTGGCTCGGCCGCTCCCTCCTCGACGAAGCGGACGGGGCAACTCCATGACGATGGACTTCCACGAGGCGTGCGCCACGGTGTGTGCCCCGGGCACACGATTCGAGATCCGGGAGGTCGACGTGTTCGGCACGCCGACCAAGGTGTTCGCCGGGACTCCCCCGAACATCCGGTCCCTGTTCGCAGCTGCCGCAGCGCGCACCGACGACTTCATCGTCTTCGAGGACGAGCGTTGGTCGATGCCACGGGTGATCGGGCTGATCGGGCAGATCGGCCACGCCCTGGTCCACGACCTCGGCGTCACGCGTGGTGACCGCGTCGCCATCGCCATGCGCAACTACCCGGAGTGGATCGCCGCGTTCGGCGCGATCACGTCCGTCGGCGCCGTCGCTGTCCCGATGAACGCCTGGTGGAAGACCGACGAGATGGTGTTCGCCCTGAGCGACTCCGGGGCGAAGATCGTCATCGCCGATGCCGACCGGCTCGACCGGATGCGCACCGCTGACCGCGGATCGATCACCGTCACGGTCGTGACCGTGCGCGAGGGAGCCGAGCCGCTGCGCGACGACGCGTTCGCGGTCGTGGCACTGGAGGACCTGCTCTGCGAAGGTGCCACACTGCCCGACGTCGACATCGACCCCGACGACGACGTGACGATCCTGTACACATCGGGCACGACGGGCAATCCGAAGGGTGCCGTGTCGACCCATCGAGCGCTCCTCAGCTCGCTGATGGCCTTCGCCGCCCGCGGCGCTGTCAACGCACTGCGGGATCCGGCCGAGCCGGATCCCGACAAGCCGCAGCCCGCGATGATGCTCTGCGTTCCGCTGTTCCACGTGACCGGCCTGGTGCCCGTGATGCTCGGAGCGTTCGTCGGCGGATCGAAGCTCGTGATGACCTACAAGTGGGATCCAGACCGGGCGCTCGAGTTGATCGAACGCGAACGCGTGACCAACTTCGTGGGAGTTCCCACGATGAGTTGGGATCTCCTCGAAGCCCCGTCGTTCGCCGCTCGCGACACCTCGAGCCTGCTCGCCGTCGGAGGCGGCGGCGCACCGATGCCGCCCGAGCTGGTGAAGCGCATCGAGGACAACTTCGCCAAGGGCCGACCGAGCCTCGGGTACGGCATGACCGAGACGAACGCGTACGGCCCGGGCAACTCCGGCGACGACTTCCTCCTTCATCCGACGTCGACGGGACGGGCCGTCCCCGTGATGGATCTCCGCGTCACCGACCCGCTCGGCAACGTGCTCCCGAACGGCGAGACCGGCGAGATCTGGTTCCGAGGACCGATGCTGATCCGGGGCTATTGGAATCGGCCCGACGCCACGGCCGACACGATCGTCGACGGCTGGTTGCGTTCGGGCGACATCGGCCGCATCGACGACGAGGGTTTCGTCTACGTCAGCGATCGCGCCAAGGACATGGTGCTGCGCGGCGGCGAGAACATCTACTCCGCCGAGGTCGAGGCAGCGATCTACGAGCATCCTGCAGTGTACGAAGCGGCCGTGTACGGCCTTCCGCACGAGCGGCTCGGCGAGGAACTGGCCTGCCACGTGATGGTCAAGCCAGGCGCTGAACTCGACGTCGACGAGCTCCGACGATTCGTCGGTGAGCGCCTCGCCGACTTCAAGGTGCCGACCCGCGTCACGATCGTGCACGAGCAACTCCCACGAAACGCGTCCGGCAAGATCCTGAAACGGGAACTCCGCGACGCCGCACTCGCCGGCTGACCGACACCGCGTACGTCGGGGTCTGACCCCGATGTACCCCGACCCTCGATCGGAGACACATGGCACGCATCCTCATCACCGGGAGCAACAGCGGCTTCGGCATGCTTGCCGCGCTCTGCTTCGCGCGTCAGGGGAACGAGGTGATCGCGACGATGCGCAACGTCGCGAAGGGAGACGAGCTGCGAGCGACGGCCGAGGCCGACCAGCTGCCGATCGAGATCCGCCGACTCGATGTGAGCGACCCGATGAGTGTCGCCGAAGGGGTCGGAGATCCATCCGCCATCGACGTCGTCGTCAACAACGCCGGCTTCGAGGTCGGCGGCGCGCTCGAGTTGGTCGACGACGAGCTCTGGAGCCGTCAACTCGACACCAACGTGCTCGGGCCGATGCGGGTGATCCGAACCGTGCTGCCTGCATGGCGCAGCCGCGGAAGCGGCACGATCGTGAACGTCTCGAGCATCGCCGGGGTCGTCGGATCTCCCTTCGGTGGCGCGTACTCGGCCTCGAAGCACGCGCTGGAGGGTCTCAGCGAGGTGCTCCACTTCGAGACGAGCGGGTTCGGCATCCGAGTGCGCCTGGTCGAGCCGGGACGGTTCGACACGGGCTTCCACGACAACGTCGTCACCGTCAACGGTTGGGAGGACTCGGACTACTTCGACATGGCCACTCGCTTCCGGAACTCGCAGAGCGTGCTGTCCGGCGACGGACCGGCGCCCGATCCGCAGGACGTCGCCGACACCATCGTTCGGGCTGCGCTCGACGCCGACGCACCCTTTCGCAACTTCGTCGGAGTCGACGCCCAGCTGATCCACTCGGTCAAGTCCTCGATGACGTTCGAGGAGTTCGAGACGGTGATGCGTGACACGCTCGACTGGCACGAATGATCGACGTCGCCGCGGTCAAAACCTACCGCTACCTGCGCATCAGCATGGTGGGGGCAGTCGTGCTGCTCGGCGTGTCGATCGTGATCGAGCGCTCGAAGGTCGACTGCTGGCAGACGTCGGTGTCGGCGTACTACTACACGCCCGTCCGTGCGATCTTCGTCGGAGTGCTCATGGCGATCGGCCTGTGCCTGATCGTGATCAAGGGCTCCACCGCGTGGGAGGACGCCGCGCTGAACGCCGCAGGGATGCTCGCCCCGATCGTCGCGGTCGTGCCGACCACCGACGTCGGTCGATGCTGGTCGCAGAGTCCCGGCCAGCGACCGGTCGACGATGACGGGAACCTCGCGTCGTGGGTCGTCGCGAACATCGACAACAACATCACGGCGCTGCTGATCACCGGGATCGCCGGGCTGATCGTGGCCGCCGTGATCGCCAGCATCGCGACGCGCAACTTCAAGGCGGTTGCGGAGGTCGGCGACGTCGGGATGCGGATCGGGTTGTTGGCGGCGATGGTGTTCCTGGTGGTGGGTGGCGCGCTGTTCGTCGTCTGGGACGACTTCAACACGAGGGCGCACGGCATCGCCGCCGTGCTGTTGTTCCTGTTCCTCGCGCTGGCGGTCGGCGGGAACGCCTGGGTGCGGCGCAACGATCCGGCGCCCCGCACCTACTTCTGGCTCTACACCGTGATCGCCACGGCGATGCTGGTCGCTCCGGCGGTGATGTTTCCGCTCGGTCCGAGCTGGAGCCACATGGTGCTGGTGCTGGAGGCGACCGAGATCATCCTGTTCGCGGGGTTCTGGCTCGTCCAGACCAAGGAGCACTGGCGCGAGACCGTCTGACGTGCGCGACGCCCTGTTCTAGGATCATCCGATGTTCGAGCCGACGTTCGTGACCGTGCGGAACGGCACCATCGACCTGCGCGTCGCCGTCACCGGGAGCGGGCCGCTGATCCTGTGCATTCACGGCTGGCCGGAGCTCTGGTACTCGTGGCGGCACCAGATGGAGCACTTCGCCGCCCGCGGATTCACGGTCGCGGCGATGGACGTGCGCGGCTACGGCGGCAGCTCCAACCCACCGGACGTCGAGGCCTACCGACTCACGGAGCTGTGCCGCGATGCCGCCACGGTCATCGACCATCTCGGTGGAGGGAGCGCCATCGTGTTCGGCCACGACTGGGGCGCTCCGATCGCCTGGAACACGGCACGCTTGCACGCCGACAAGGTCGCTGCGGTCGCCGGGTTGAGCGTGCCCTACACGCCCGTCGGGCCGGTGTCGTCGCTCGAGATGTGGAAGGAACGCTACGAGGGCAAGTTCTTCTATCAGCTCTACATCCAAGAGCCCGGCGTCGTCGAGGCCGAAGTCGGCGCAGACACCGCCAAGGCGCTCCGGATGATCTATTTCGGTGCGAGTGGCGACGCCGACCGGTCCCTCTTCGTCGAGAAGGGCCCGGATGCGCGCCTCCTCGACGGGATGGTCGATCCCGATCCGTTTCCGTCGTGGATGACACCCGCAGACCTGGCGGTCTACGTCGCAGCGTTCGAGACGAGCGGCTGGGTCGGCCCGTTCAACCGGTACCGCGCCCAGGGACTCGACGCGGACGAGATCGGATCGTTGCCAGGTGGCCAGTTGCACCAACCCGCGGCAT
Source organism: Ilumatobacteraceae bacterium (assembly GCA_041742555.1). Classification (GTDB taxonomy): domain Bacteria; phylum Actinomycetota; class Acidimicrobiia; order Acidimicrobiales; family Ilumatobacteraceae; genus Sva-07. The sequence continues at coordinate 3,719 of JBGSII010000472.1, read as the reverse complement.
TCATCGCCGGCGCCCTCGACGGCGTCCGGAACTTCGTTCCAGGACTCGATCTGTTCGACTTCGCCCCAGCGTTCTGCACCGACTTCCGCGGCTCGACGATCATCGCCGACGTCGGCCACTGGGTCCAACAGGAAGCGCCACAGGCGACCAACGATGCGCTCGACGCCTTCGTCGACTCCCTGGGCTAGTTCGAGCGCGGCGACGCGAGCGTCAGGTGCGGCCGCGGTAGGTGGCGCTGGAGCCCGCGGCGTCCTTGTTCAGTCGCTTGCTCAGATGGAGGCCCTCGAGCACGAACCCGGCCGCAGCCCCCACCGCCGCCGGTGACTCGTCGCCACCGGTGAGCACCGCGACGGGTGCGCGGAGCGCTTCGACGTTCTCGACGAGGCGCGCGAGTTCCTCGCTCGTGACACCTTCGCCGGTGTGTGCGACTGCGCCCGCTTCGAACGCGTCGACGACGGCGCGAGTCTGCTCCGGTGGCACCACGTCCTTGAACACCGTGAGCACGGCGCCCTTGATGAGGTTCTCCATGATCGCACCCTCGCGACCATCCTCGATCGACTCGATCTCGATCTTGCCCATCGAGCTGGCGGCAAGAGCGTCGAGATCGTCCACCCGGGCCACGATGTGACGTTCACCCGCACGCAACCCCCGCCGGAGCGCATTGGCCGCCAGCGCCTCGTAGTTCGCGACGCTGAGACGCACGCTCACACCCGAACGCTGGTTGACGTGATTGCTCGCCCTCGCCAGGTGGCTGAAGGTCGCGACGACGTCGGCCAGATACTCGGGAACATCCACCGTGACTCGCCCCTGCGTCGTGGTGATGTCGAGGGGCACCGCCTCTTGGCGCATGATCTCCACCTCGGTGTGGACCTCGAGGGGGTAGTGAGTCCGGATCTGGCTGCCGAACCGATCCTTGAGCGGCGTGATGATCCTGCCGCGGTTCGTGTAGTCCTCCGGGTTGGCCGACGCGAGCAGCATGACATCGAGCGGCAGGCGGATCTTGTACCCGCGGATCTGGACGTCGCGTTCCTCGAGCACGTTGAGCATGCCCACCTGGATCCGCTCGGCGAGGTCGGGCAGCTCGTTGATCGCAAAGATCCCGCGATTGGTCCTCGGCACGAGGCCGTAGTGGAGGGTGAGTTCGTCGGAGAGGTACCGGCCCTCGGCCACCTTGATCGGGTCGACCTCGCCGATGAGGTCGGCGATCGAGGTGTCAGGCGTCGCCAGTTTCTCGCCGAACCGTTCGCTTCGGTGCACCCAGTGGATGGGCGTGTCGTCGCCCAACTCGGCCACCAGGTCACGAGCGTGTTTCGACACGGGTTCATAGGGATCATCGTTGATCTCGCTGCCCGCCACGATGGGCATCCACTCGTCGAGCAACCCGGTGAGCGACCGGATCATCCGTGTCTTCGCCTGCCCGCGCTCGCCCAGGAAGATCACGTCGTGACCAGCGAGCAGCGCGTTCTCGAGCTGCGGCATCACGGTGTCCTCGTAGCCCGACACGCCGGCGAACAGCGGTTCTCCCGCGGCCACCTTCTCGATCGCGTGCTCGCGAACTTCCTGCTTCACGGGCCGCGACACCCAGCCCGAAGCACGGAGCTCCCCCAACGTCGTCGCCTGCGGTCGATCGGTGTCAGCCATCTCTGGAACCTACCGCGGCGGGGCGGACCGCGAGCATGCGAGCGCCACAGTTGCTCCGGCCGTCCGACGACCGTCGAGGCAGCGGGCCGGCACGTCTCGGCGTACGCTCGGCGCCATGGATCTGTCCGGTGTCTGGCTGGCGGCCGAGGCGGACGACGACGTCCGACGCACGGGCATCAGCCTCGACACCGAGGACTCGCGCTGGACGCCGGTCGCGGTTCCCGGACACTGGCAGGATGTCCCTGCGTTCGCGACGAGCGACGGGCCGGTGATGTACCGACACTCGTTCTGCGCGCCACCGCCGGCAGACGGACGGCGCCGGTGGGTCACCCTCGACGGGATCTTCTATCAAGCCGACGTGTGGCTCGACGGGGCCTACCTGGGCGACCCCGAGGGATACTTCTTCAGTCACACCTTCGACGTCACGACGCTGTCGCGATTCGGCGACGATCATGTGTTGGCCATCGAGGTGACGTGCTCGCCCCAGTCGCCGACCTCCGGTCGGCGCAACATCACCGGCGTGTTCCAGAGCGCGTCGGACGTCGGCTCGAACGGCAATCCCGGCGGGCTCTGGCGACCGGTGATCCTCTACGACACCGGGCCGGTCCACATCGATCGCCTGCGAGTGTTGTGCCGCGACGCCGATGCACGACGCGCTCACCTGCGGATCTCGACACGCATCGACAGCGACCGACTGACGCCCGTCACGATGCGCACCTACCTCGACGGCGAGCAGGTCGACGAACAGCTCCAGTCGATCGCCGCCGGGCAGAACGACTTCGAGTGGACCATCGACGTCAGCGACCCGGAGCTGTGGTGGCCGCGCGCGCTCGGTGACCAGCCCTTGATCGAGGTTGCCGTCGAAGTGGTCGTCGACGGCGAGGTGAGCGATCGCCGGCAGCGCCGAACCGGCCTGAGGCAGATCGTGTGGGACGACTGGGTCTGTTCGGTCAACGGCGAGCGGATCTTCCTCAAGGGCGCCAACCTGCTTCCGACATCAGCCCGTCCGGCGAACGCGACGAAGGAGATGATCCGCGCTGACCTGACTGCTGCTGCCGATCTCGGCCTCGACGCGCTCCGGGTCCACGGCCACATCGCCGACCGGTCCCTGTACGACGCCGCGGACGAGCACGGCATCTTGCTGCTGCAGGACTTCCCGCTCCAACGAGGCCATGCCCGATCGGTACGCCAGCAAGCTGTCGACCAGGCAAGGGCCGCAGTCGACTCGCTCGGCCATCACCCCTCGATCGCCATGTGGACGGCCCACGACGACCCGTCGGCCACGGACGCGAACGTCAGTACGACCGGGTGGCGCGGCGCGGCACGGACGCTGGCGGCCAAGCAGCTGCCGTCCTGGAACAAGTCCGTGCTCGACCGGTGGGTGAAGCGCGCGTTCGAGCGTGCCGACTCGAGCAGGCACGTCGTGGCCCATTCGGGTGTCGTCCCGCACCTCCCTCAACTCGACGGCACCGACAGCCATCTCTGGTTCGGGTGGCACCACGGTGAGGCAGACGATCTCGCCGACTTCGCGGCCCGGCTGCCACGCATGGTGAGGTTCGTCAGCGAGTTCGGGTCCGATTCGGCGCCGACCGACGCGCCGTTCATCGACGAACAGCTCGCGTCCTACGAGTGGCCGAGTCTCGACTGGGATTCGATCGAGACCGACACCGGCTACCGGCGATCGGTCACCGAGCGCAGCTTTCCACCGACCGAATTCGACAGCTATGACGAGTGGCGCGACACCTTGCAGCACTACCAAGCACATGTGCTGAAGGTCCAGATCGAGACGCTCCGCCGGCTCAAGTACCGCCCGACCGGCGGCTTCTGCTTCTCCTCACTGAACGACTCCGCTCCTGCGGTGTCCTCGAGCGTCCTCGATCACCAACGCCGTCCCAAGGTCGCCCACGCCGCCGTGGCGGCCGCGTGTACGCCGGTCCTGGTCGTCGCCGACCAACTCCCCGCCGACGTGTTCGTCGGCGACCGATTCGACCTCGCGGTGCATGTCATCAGCGACCTGCGCACGTCACTCGACTTCGCGGTGGTCGACGCCGTTGCGTCGTGGCACGGAGGCGTGCAGC
>JBGSII010000471.1:0-6627 GCA_041742555.1 Ilumatobacteraceae bacterium | reverse complement strand
CCTGCCCGCTGGCGGCACCCGGCTGATGCAGGCGGCCGACGGCTACATCGCCACGATCAAGCGCGGTGACGTCATTGCCGAGAACGGCGAGCTCACCGGCGCTCGGCCGGGTCGTCTCCAACGCGGCCCGCTCGGCTGACCTGTCCGCCCCTAGAACGCCTTGTCCAACGCCTTGCTGTCGACCTGTCCCGCGTGACCGATTTCATCGCTGCGCTCATCATCGCCTTCGGTGTCGTGTTCGTCGCCGAGCTCGGCGACAAGACACAACTGCTCGCACTCGACTTCGGGGCGCGCTATTCGCTGCGGACCGTCGCCATCGGCCTCACCCTCGGCTATGGCATCGCCAACGTCGTTGCCACGATCGTCGGTGGCCTCCTCGGCGCGGCACTCCCGGACCGGCCCATTCAGATCATCGGCGGGGTGGTGTTCCTCGGATTCGCTGTGATTGCGCTTCGTCGAGCTCGATCCCAGTCGAGCGAGCCCGACGAAGGCGGGCACGCCACCTCGGTGCGCGCCACGAGCACGATGGCCGTGATCGGTTCGATCGCAGCGTTGATCGCGGTGGCCGAGATGGGAGACAAGACCCAGATCGCGACGGCCACGCTCGCGTCGCAGTCGTCCCCCGTCGGGGTGTGGATCGGCGCCACCCTGGGCGCTGCGTCGAGCGGCATGGTCGGTGCCGTTGCCGGCAACCTGATCGGCGACCGAATTCCCGCGCGAGCACTGCAGTACGCCTCGGCGGCGCTCTTCACGCTGTTCGGCGTCGCGATGCTCGCCGGCTGGTTCTGACCGTCAGCGGGTGGGGGCCCGCAGCAGGTCGCCGCGCAGAAGCGCCCGGATCGCGTCGATCGCGCACCGGTGCTGCGCAGTCCCCTGTGAGGTTCCCTCGGTGAGGCCGATCAGCATGATCCGGATGAACTCGACCATGCGCTCGCGATCCTCGAGACGCACCTCGCCCGTGGCGACGCCCGTGTCGACGATGGCGACGAAGAACTCGTCGCGCTCCGCGTCTGCGCGAGCGAGCCGGTTCGCGATCTCGGGGAACCGACGCATGTCGTTGCGCACCGTGCCGACGAAGAGCGCCAGTGACGGGTCGTCGACGTTCATGCGGTGCGCTGCTTCGAGCAGACCTTCGAACTGGCCCAGGAACGTGTCGGACGCCGCAACTGCCTCGACGAACCGGCCGTACACCCGTCGCTGCATGTCGTGGTGCACGGCGACATACAGGTCGAGCTTGGATTCGACATAGTGGTACAGCGCGCCCGTCGTGATCCCAGAGGCCGCCGCGAGCTCCTTGTTCGTCACGCCGCCGTACCCGCGCTCTGCGAACAGGCGTCGAGCGTTGTCGATGATCGCTCGTCGAGTATCGGCCGAGTCGGTGGCTGGCGGCCGCCCCCTCCGTCGTGTCCCCGCTCCCCCGTCGGCCATCTCGCGAGTATGACGGCCACTGTCCGTCCGTGTGCCACCGGAGCGCCATCCGAACCGGTTCCGATGAGCCAAACCGCCGCATACGGTCGCTTCGCTCATCGCGGGGATGGGGCGTGATGGCCGGGTCAGTTGCGGTTTGCTTCGACCGCTTTGACCAGGCGGTCGAAGACGGCGTCGGGGTGCCCGATGCCGTTGATCACGACGAGGCGGTTCTGGTCGCCGTAGTGCTTGATCAACGGGAACGTCTGCTCCTCGTAGAGGTCGAGGCGTCGGTTCACCGACTCGGGGGTGTCGTCGGCGCGCTGCTGCACGTCACCACCGCACACGTCGCAGATCCAGGGGTCGGGATCGTTGCCGGCCGACGTGTAGTTCGTGCCGCAGTCACGGCACACCCGTCGGGCGGAGATCCGCTCCAACACGATCTCACGGGGCACGTTGAGGTCGAGGACCACGTCGATCGGACGGTTGTCGGCGATCGCGTCAAGCGCGTCGGCCTGTTCGATCGTCCGCGGGAAACCGTCCAGGATGTAGCCGCGAGTCGACGCATCGGGGGCGGACAGTCGCTGGTCGACGAGCCCGATCATGATCTCGTCGCCGACGAGCCCGCCGGCGTCCATCACCTTCTTCGCCATCAATCCGAGCTCGGTGCCTTCGCGCACGGCGGCGCGCAGCATGTCTCCGGTGGAAATGTGCGGTACGACAAAGTGTCTCGACAACCGCACGCACTGCGTGCCCTTGCCGGCACCCTGTCGCCCGAGGATGATGAGCCGGGCGCCGGGGATCACGGCCGACCTACTTGAGGAATCCCTCGTAGTTGCGCAGCGTGAGTTGACTGTCGATCTGGCGCATGAGTTCGAGCGCCACGCCGACGGAGATCAGCACGCTGGTGCCGGCAAAGCCGAACGAGTTGATACCGGCGATGATCAACAAGATGTAGGGCAGAATCGCGATGATCGCGATGAAGACCGCTCCCGGCAGGGTGATCCGGTTGACGGCCTTGGCCAGGTACCGCTCGGTCTGCGGTCCGGGACGCACGCCGGGAATGAAACCACCCTGGCGACGCAGCTGGTCGGCCTGACGCACCGGGTCGAACGCGATCGAGTTGTAGAAGTACGCAAAGGCGATGATCATCAACGCGAAGATCGTGATGTACACGAAGTTCTGCGGGTTGACGATGTACTTGTCGACGAAGCTCGCGATGTCGCCGCGCCAGCCTTCGCCGGAGCCGAGGAACTGCGAGAAGATCACCGGCAGCAGCAGGATCGAGCTGGCGAAGATGATCGGGATCACGCCGGACTGGTTGACCTTGAGCGGGATGTAGGTGTTCTGCCCGCCCATCATTCGACGGCCGACCACGCGTTTCGCGAACTGGACAGGGATTCGCCGTTGCCCGAGTTCGACGTACACCACCGAGATGATGATCCCGATCGTGAGCAGGATCATGGCGACGAACCAGAACACCTTGTTCAGCTGGAGGATGCTCCAGAAACCCCCAGGCAGGCTGGCAACGACCGAGGCGAAGATGATCATCGACATGCCGTTACCGATGCCGCGCTGGCTGATCAGCTCTGCCATCCACATCAGCACGGCGGTACCGGCGACGAGCGTCGGGATGATCAGGTAGCCGCGCGGCCACACGCCGTCAGGGAGCAACGGCACCGTGGGTGCAGCGCTCGCCGCGGAGAAGAACGCCGTTCCCCGGCCGGTACCGAAGATGAACACGAGACCGGTTGCCTGCAGTGTGGCCAGACCGATGGTGACATAGCGCGTGTACTGCGTGATCTTGCGCTGGCCGACCGCACCTTCGCTCTGCAGTTCCTCGAGCTTCGGGATGACCACACCGAGCACCTGCATGATGATGCTCGCTGTGATGTACGGCATGATGCCGAGCGCGAAGATCGAGAAGCTCTCGAACGCACCGCCGGAGAACAGGTTCAAGAACCCGAGCGCTCCCTGCTGTCCCGCAGACTCACGGAGCTGCTCGATGGCGATGGGGTCGACGCCCGGAACCCGGATGAAGACACCGAGTCGGTAGACGGCCACCATCGCAACGACGAACAGGAGCTTGTTGCGGAGGTCGTGGACCCTCCAGATGTTCGCCAGCTGCGACAACACTCAGAACACTCCTGTGCGATTGGGGGAAGATGGGACGGGACGAACGGTGCTGATCAGCGGTTGGCGAACTGGTTGCCCTTGACCGCTGGCCGACCGGCCTTTCCTTCCTCGCGGAAGGGGAGTTCGATCAGCGTCACCGTACCGCCTGCGGCCGTGACGGCTGCTTCAGCGGGACCGGAGATCGCGTGCACGTGCAGGTCGACCTTGGCGGACATCTCGCCCCGGGCGAGCACCTTCACGAACGCCTTCTTGCGGAGCAGACCGTTGGCGACGAGAACGTCGGGGGTGACCGTGGTCTCCCCGGTCGCTTCGACGAGCGCGCTCAGCGCATCGAGGTTGACGGCCTGGTACTCGACGCGGAACGGGTTGTTGAACCCCTTCAGCTTCGGCACGCGCTGCTTCAGTGGCGTCTGACCACCCTCGAAACCGCGGGCGACGGTGTTGCGGGCGCGCTGGCCCTTGGAGCCACGGCCGGCGGTCTTGCCGCCCTTGCCGCCGGTACCGCGACCGACGCGCTTCGCGTTCTTCTTGGCGCCGGGTGACGGCGCGAGATCATGGACCTGCATGGGTCAGCTCTCCTTCTTGGCGGTGGCGGACGCTTCAGCGGCGTCGGACACCTCGAGCAGGTGCGGGACCCGGGCGATCATGCCGCGGATCTCGGGACGGTCGGGCAGCGTGTTGGTCGAGCCGATCTTGCCCAGGCCGAGCGCACGGAGGGTGCCACGGTGCTTGGGCTTGGTGCCGATCGACGACTTGACCTGGGTGACGGTGATCGTGGCCTCGCTCATTCCGCACCTCCGGTGTTGGCCGCTGCCGCACCGGCGTGGCTCTTCTGGCGCTCGTTGTAGGCCTTGAGCAGACCCTTCGGGACGAAGTCCTCGGCAGGGAGCCCGCGGCGCGCAGCGATCTGGTCGGGACGCTGCAACGACTTGAGGCCGGCAACGGTCGCTCGGGCAACGTTGATGTGATTGGCCGAGCCGAGCGACTTGCAGAGCACGTCGTGCACGCCGGCCTCTTCGAGGATGACGCGGGCAGCGCCTCCGGCGATCACGCCGGTACCGGGGGCTGCAGGCTTCATCATGACCTTGCCGCCGCCGGTCGTGCCGAGGACGGGGTGGATGATCGTGCTGCCGGCCATCGGCACCTCGAACAGGTTGCGCTTGGCTTCCTCGGTGCCCTTCTGGATCGCGAGCGGCACTTCCTTGGCCTTGCCGTAGCCGAGACCGACGCGGCCGTTGCCGTCGCCGATCACCACGAGCGCGGTGAACGAGAAGCGCCGGCCGCCCTTGACGACCTTGGCGACACGATTGATCGTGATGACGCGGGACTCGCGCAGCCCGCTGTCGTCGCCGTCACGGCTGTCACGGCCGTCGCGGCTGTCACGACCGCGGTTGTCGCGGCTGTCGCGACCGCCGCCACGGTTGTCGCCGGGATTGTTGGTGGGGAATGCCATCAGAACTCCAGTCCTGCTTCACGAGCGGCGGATGCAACAGCGGCGATACGGCCGTGGTAGGCGAAGCCGCCACGATCGAACACGACCTTGTCGACACCGGCGGCCTTGGCGCGCTCGGCGATCAGCTGGCCGACGCGGGAGGCCGCCTCGACGCTCGAGCCCGAACCGGCTGCGCGCAGATCGGCCTCGTTGGTGGACGCAGCAACCAGCGTGGTGCCCGCGTCGTCGTCGATCACCTGCACCGACAGGTGCTTGTTCGACCGGAACACGGCCATGCGAGGACGTGCGGCGGTGCCGTGGATCTTCTTGCGCACTCGACGGTGGCGGCGGATGCGGCCACTGCGGCGTGCTTCGGCGATCTTGGTCATGAGACGCTCCGTTACTTCTTTCCGGCCTTGCCGGCCTTGCGCAGTACTCGCTCGCCCGCGTAGCGGACGCCCTTGCCCTTGTAGGGCTCCGGCTTGCGGATGCTGCGGATGTTGGCGGCCACCTGGCCGACCACTTCTTTGTCGATGCCCGACACGATCACCTGTGTCTGGACGGGCACTTCGAACGTGATGCCCTCCGGCGCCTTGACGTCGACCGAATGGCTGAAGCCCAGGTTGAGTCGCAGCGCATTCGGGCCCTGCGCCTCGGCGCGATAGCCGACGCCGACGATCTCGAGGTTCTTGGTGAACCCGTCGGTCACGCCGATGACCATGTTGTTGACGAGGCTGCGGGTGAGCCCGTGCATCGCCTTGGTCTTGTTCTCGTCGTTCGGGCGTTCACACACGAGCGTGTCGCCGTCCTGGGTGATGGTGATGGTGCCGGGGATCTCTCGTGCGAGGGTGCCCTTGGGCCCCTTGACCGAGATGGTGCGGCCGTCGATGTTGACGTCGACGCCGGCTGGCACCGTGATCGGGGCCTTTCCGATGCGGGACATAGCTTCCTACTTCTCCTTCGCTCCGGTCCGGGTCACCAGACGTAACACATGACCTCGCCGCCGACGTTGCGCTTGCGCGCCTCGCGGTCGGTCATGAGGCCCTGGGAGGTGGACAGGACGGCGACGCCGAGGCCACCCAGAACACGGGGGACGGTGTCGGCGTTGCGGTACACGCGCAGACCCGGCGTCGAGATGCGACGCAGGCCCATGATCGTGCGATCACGATCGGGCGAGTACTTCATCTTGATGGTCAGCACCTCGCCGACGCCCTTGGGCGACGGCGTGGTCTCGAAGCTCTCGATGTAGCCCTCCTTCTGGAGGACTTCGGCGAGCGCGACCTTCTGCTTGGAGGAGGGCATGCGCACCTCGTCGTGCTTGGCGGTGTTCGCGTTGCGGACCCGCGTGAGCATGTCGGCGATGGGATCGGTCATCATGATGGTTGTCTCCTCACCAGCTCGACTTCGTCAGGCCGGGGATCTCGCCGGCGTGGGCCAGCTCGCGCAGGCACAGGCGGCAGAGGCCGAACTTGCGATACACCGAACGGGCACGGCCGCAGCGACGGCAGCGGGTGTAGCCGCGCACCTTGAACTTCGGCTTTGCGTTGGCCTTGTTGATCAATGCTTTCTTTGCCATGTCGTCGCCTCAGCTCACTTCTTCTTGCCGCCGTAGCGAGGGCCACGGTTCTTCTTCTTGCGGGGTTCGTTGTCGG
>JBGSII010000470.1:0-4692 GCA_041742555.1 Ilumatobacteraceae bacterium | reverse complement strand
AGCACCTGGTCGGTGTGGGCGAGACCGACGAACAGTGCCTCGTACGCCCCAGGTGCCATCGCCACGCCCTCGGCGAGCATCGCCCGGAAGAACGCCGCATAGGCGCGCTCGTCGGTGCGCTTCGCGTCGTCGAAGTTGCTCACGGCACCTGCGCGAGACCCACACACGATTCCCAGCAGCGTGCCGACCACCGGGAACGTGGCGTCGAACTCGGCTGCTTCGCAGGCGTCGCGCAACAACGCCGAGAGGTGCCGGGCGCGCGCCATCAGCTCGATGTAGACCTCGGGAGTCAGCTGATCGAGCGCAGCCAGGCCGGCGGCCGTGGCGATCGGATTGCCGGACAGTGTGCCGGCGTGGAAGACCGGGCCGAGCGGCGACAGGTGTTCCATGACGTCCGCTGCCCCACCGACGGCTCCGATGGGCAGCCCACCGCCGATCACCTTGCCGAAGCACGTGATGTCAGGACGCACGTCGAAGCGAGCCTGAGCGCCGCCGGTGCCGAGACGGAATCCCGTGATGACCTCGTCGAAGATGAGCACGGCCCCGACCCGATCACAGGCGGCACGAAGCCCACCGAGGAACCCCGGCGACGGCCCGACGACGCCCATGTTGGCGGCGACGGGCTCCACGATCACCGCAGCGACGGTGTCGTCGAGTTCGGGAACCACGTTGTACGGCGCCACGATCGTGTTGGCGACCGCTGCGTCCGGGACACCTGCCGTGCCGGGGAGCCCGAGCGTCGCAACACCGCTGCCGCCGGCGACCAACAGTGCGTCGGTGGCGCCGTGGAAGTTCCCGGCAAACGTCACGATCCGATCGCGTCCCGTCGCGCCGCGAGCGAGCCGGATCGCCGTGCTGGTCGCTTCGGTGCCCGAGTTCATCAAGCGGACGCGCTCGCAGCTCGGCACTCGCTCGGCGATCGCCTCGGCGAGTTTCATCTCCCGTGGGGTCGGAGCGCCATAGGACGTGCCGTCGACGACAGCCGCCGAGACGGCTGCGGTGATGGCCGGATGAGCATGGCCCAAGATGACCGCGCCGTAGCTCTGTACGAGATCGAAATAGGTGGCGCCCTCGACGTCGGTGATGGTGGCCCCCGAGGCGCTGGCGACCACGTAGGGGTGACCGCCGACCGCCTTGAATGCCCGGATCGAGGAGTTCACCCCACCGGGGATCGCCCGACACGACCGCTCGAACACCAGCGTGTTCGACGCCAACCCGGCGCCGGTGCACACGGTCGGGACGCACCCGGCCTGCTCGCAGGTGACCGGGTCACACGGCCCGATGCCGCTCACCGCGCGTTCGCTCATGACGCGATCCGTCCGTCGGCCACCGATTCGGCGAACCATCGGGCGCAGTACGTGAGCACGATGTCGGCACCGGCTCGTTTGATCGCCGTGAGATGTTCGAGTGCGACGGCATCACCGTCGATCCACCCGCGTTCGGCAGCAGCGTGGATCATCGCGTATTCACCGCTGACGTGATACGCGGCGAGCGGCACGTCGACAGTGGCCGACGCCGCCGCGATCACGTCGAGGTAGGCGAGCGCCGGCTTGACCATGACGATGTCCGCTCCTTGCGCGACGTCGAGTTCGATCTCGAGGCGGGCCTCTCGCGCGTTTCGCCAGTCCTGCTGGTACCCCTTGCGGTCTCCGCCACCGGCGATCGACACGTCGACCGCGTCGCGGAACGGACCGTACAGCGCGCTTGCGAACTTCGCCGCATAGGCCATCACGGCCACCTCCGTGAAGCCGGCATCGTCGAGCGCATCTCGGATCACCGCGACCTGTCCGTCCATCATGCCGCTCGGCGCGACCACCTGGGCGCCTGCCTCGGCCTGTGCACAGGCTGCCCGCGCGTAGATCTCGAGTGTCGCGTCGTTGTCGACGTTGCCGTGCTCGTCGATGATGCCGCAGTGCCCGTGATCGGTGTACTCGTCGACACACAGGTCGGCCATGACCACCACGTCGTCGCCCAGGTCGGCGCGCAGGTCGCGCAGCGACGACTGCACGATCCCGTCGGGGTCGTAGGCGCCGCTGCCGATCGCGTCCTTCGAGGCAGGCACTCCGAACAGGATCACCGCGCGGACGCCGAGTTCGGCCAGCGCGGCCACCTCGGCTCGCAGCGACGTACTGGTGTGCTGCACGACACCGGGCAACGAGACGATCGGCTCGGGCTCGTCGATGCCCTCCCGGACGAACAACGGGGCGACGAGATCGCTGACGCGAACGTGATGTTCGGCGACGAGTTCGCGCATCGCTGGCGTCCGGCGCAGCCGACGCGGCCGGACCGACGGAACGAGCATCTCGGGGCGGGGCACGCCATCGAGCCTAACGGTGGTGCCGCACGGCGCCGGGATCGACCCGTGGCCAGGCGGTAGCGTGCTCGACGTGTCGGTCCACGCCTGGTTCTCCAACGATGAGCTCTCCCTTGCGCCTGGCAGCACATTGACGCTTCCGCTCACGGTCCACAACCTCGGTGACGAGACCGCGTCCTACACGATCGTGCCCGCGGGTCTCACGGCGAGCTGGACCACGATCACTCCGGGCAACCTCACCTTGTTCGGGGGTTCCCAGGACGTGATCGACGTGACGATCGCGCCTCCGGCGCTTCCCTCGACGACCGCCGGACCGACATCGATCGCCATCAGGGTGATCCCGCTCGGCGACTCCGACGACGCCGTCGTCGCCGAGGCCACCTTGGTGATCGAACCGTTCGACGATTGCCGGATCGTGGCACTCCAGCCGATCCAGCGCTCCCGTCATCGGGCCACCTTCGAGTTCATGGTCGAGAACCATGGCAACACCGTGACCAGCTGCCGGCTCCACCTCGTCGACCCGACCGAGCGCGTCGACGGCGACTTCGATCCGCCGGCCGTCGGAGTGGGGCCCGGTTCGGCAACGCTCGTTCGGCTCAAGGCGCGCGCTCAGCGCGGGGGGTTCCGCAGATCGACCCGGACACTCGACTTCGAGATCGAAGCGGGCCGCCAGGGGCTTCCTCCGGTCGCGGCGCCGATGTCGCTCGTGCAGTCGCCGACGATTCCGGCCGCGGCGTTGGGCCGTATCGCAGCGGCAGTGGGGCTCGTCGTCGCTGCTGCACTCGCGTGGTTCGCGCTGGTGAAGCCCGCCATCGAGGACGCAGCAGCCGACCAGGTCGACCGGGTGGTCGAGGATCTCGACCAATCGGCTCCGGGTGAAGGGGGCGTCGACGGTTCGACGCCGACGTCCACCCCCTCCGAGGGCGACGCGACGCAGCTCGCCGGCACCTCGACGTTCATCCGCCTCGACGTCGACGCTGCGCTCACACAGACCGCTGATCAATCGACGACGCTCGCCGATGGCGCGGTCTTCGACATGACCGACATCCGCATCGAGAACCCGTTCAACGACCGCGGCGTGGCCACCCTCCTCGTGAACAGCGAGCCGTTGTTCATCTGGTCGCTCGAGAACATCCGAGGTTCGTTCTTCGAGCCGCGAATCACCCCGATCCGCCTCGACCCGGGAGACAACGTCACGTTCTCCGTGCGCTGCGACGAGATCGGTGACACCACCCGCACGACCTGCACGAATGCGCTGATCATCGTCGGTGTGAGCACCGACGAGCAGCCCGGCTGAATCACGAGCGGCCGGGCTGGCGCCGACGTGGTGCCCGTCAGCCGCCGAGGCCGAAGCCGGGCATTCCCGGAATCGCGCTCGGCTGCTCGATGACGCGTAGCCCAGCGGAGGCCGTCGTTCCATCGGTCGCCTGCGCAACGATCGTGCGGTCACCGCCTCGTTCGTTGAGGCGTGTCGGAATCGACGCCAGGAACACGCCCTCGGCGTTGGTGACGACTTCGACGCGGCTCGACGGATCGTCACCGAAGAGAATCGCCACGGGTGTCGACGGTGGGAATCCGTTGCCCCCGACGCCGACCTCCCGACCGGCGTCGACCTCGTTCCGATCGAGGAAGAAGCTCGGCTCGTAGCGCCCGAGACCGTCGGGGACCATCACCGTGTACTGACCGCTCGCGGTCGCCACCTCGATCACGGCTGATCGTTGGCCTGACGCCGTCGGGCGGAAGATCACACCGATCGAACACGTCGAACGGGGATTCAGCGATCGGCGTTCACAGCTGTTCGAGGAGACCACGAAGTCGCCCGGGTTCGGTCCCACGACACGGACCGAGGTGACCGTCGTCGGCAGCAGCGAGATGTTCTCGACGTCGAACAGAAACTCGGGACCGGACTGTCCGACGACGACGGAGCCGAGCGCCTGTCCGGCCGGACTGCTCCGCAATGCCGGGTCCCCACCCGCCCCGCGGACGGTGGTCGACACCGAGACGGCTTGGAAGCCGGTTTCGGCAACGGTCAGCGTCGCCGTGACGGGTCCCGGTGCCGTGGGCGTGAACGTCAGCCGCACGGTGCAGTCACCACCGGGAGGCACCGGCGCGCCGAGCGCGCAGGTGCTCAGTTCCTGGTTGACCCGGAACCGGCGGTCGGACACCGAGACCTTGGAGGGCGTGAACGTCGTCGGGCCGTCGTTGTTGACCGCGACGTACCATTCGTCGCTCGTGAATCCGACCAATGTGGTCCCGAGGTCGCCCTCGGCGAGCGACAGCACGGGCGGGCTCACCGCAGTGACCACCTGACGCCCAGGCGTGCTTCCCGGCGCGAGTTGCGCTGCTGCCAGGGAGTCGAACACGACCGTGCGGCCCGT
>JBGSII010000469.1:0-2490 GCA_041742555.1 Ilumatobacteraceae bacterium | reverse complement strand
ATCGCGCGCACCGCGTCGTCGATGGCCGGCAGACCCGGAGGGCCGAACCCCGACGAACGAACGACGACGCCGCCGGCTCCCAGCCGCTCGGTCAACAACTGGTCCAACAGCGCGGCCATCATCACCGACCGCGTCCGGTTGTGACTGCACACGGTCAGGATCCGCAGCGGAGCGACCGCGGCGAGATCGATCTCCGGTTCGGTCACCGGAGATCGAGGCCGAACAAGGCGTGGAACCGCTCGTAGTAGGCCTCGTCCTCCTCGATGGCACCCATGGCGATCCAGTCGCTGTCGTCGATGCGATCATGGAGTTCGGCCAGCTCGGCGCCACCCCAACTGACGGGATAGCGCAGGCGCGGCGTGTCCGTCGTGATCGCCTCGTGGATCACCGCTCCCACCTCGAACGGATCGGTCGCGTTGGCCATCCCCGTCATGTAGAACTGGAACATGCGCCGGTAGTGCGCGTCGTAGACCCCCGTCGAGTTCGGTGCGTCGATGTTCTTCGCGAAGATCGCCGACTTCGTGACGCCCGGTTCGATGATCACCACGCGGATGCCGAACGGAGCCAGCTCCTGCGCGAGACCCTCGCTGAACCCTTCGAACGCCCACTTCGAGGTGACGTACGGCGATTGCGCGAGGGCGGCGATCCGGCCGGCGACCGAGGTGATGTTCACGATGGTGCCACTACCACGCTCGCGCATCTGCGGCAACACGGCCTGAATGCACCGGACGGCCCCGCACAGGTTCACGTTCATGACCGACAGATACAGCTCCGTCGGGCACTCCTCGGCAACGGCGTTGCCGCCGATCCCGGCGTTGTTGACGAGATGGTCGACGCGGCCCGTGGTCGCAAGGATCCGGGCGAAGCCGTCGCGCACCGAATCGTCGTCGGCGACGTCGAGTTCGAACAGCTCGACGTAGACACCCGCCTCCTCCGCCATCACCTTGAGCTTGTCGGCCTTGGCGATCGAGCGCACCGTGCCGACGACTCGGTGGCCCTGGCCGGCGAGATGGATCGCCGTCGCGCGACCGATACCGGAGTTGGCGCCGGTGACGACGCTCACCGGACGTTCGTCGCTGGGATCCTGAGTGATCGTCATGGCGAGGAGCGTACGCGCCGTCGAGATGCCAGTCAGCGACGGACGCTGCGGCGGATGTTCTCCACCCAGTCGTCGGCTTCCTTCCATCGGGCATCGGCGTGCTCGCGGGCGGACTCCGCATGGTCCCCGGCGGCGGGGTACGAGCCGAGGAACTTCACACCGCCCTGCTTGGCGTGCAGGGCGCGCATCGTGTCGGCGAGCAACTCGTCGGAGACGTGCGCCTCGGCATACACGATGAAGCAGTAGTCCCCGAGCCCACCTGCCTTGGTCGGCCGACTCGTGAGGTTCGACAGGTTGATCCGCCGCGCCGTGAACTCCTGCAGGATCGAGACGAGGCTGCCCGGTTCGTCGGCGCGTTGGTAGATCACCAACGCGGTCTTGTCGTGGCCGGTCGGAGCCGGAACCCCGGCTCGGCCCACCACGACGAAACGGGTCTGGTTGCCGTCGTGGTCGGCGATGTCCGCGGCGACGACATCGAGGCCGTAATGGTCGGCGGCGACCCGGGGACCGATCGCAGCCGCGTTCGTACCGTCGCTCTCGCTGACCAGACGGGCAGCGTCGGCGGTGCTGTACGCGGCTCGGATCTCGGCCTCCGGGAGCTGCTCACGCAGGTAGCGATGGCACTGCGCCGTCGCGACCGGGATCGAGAAGATCTCCGTGACCTCCGCGAGCTCCACCCCCGTCTTGGCGAGCAGGCAGTGTTCGATGTCGATCACGATCTCCCGTTGGATCAACAGGTCGTGATCGAACGCGAGCGCATCCTGCGTGAAGTTGACCATGCCCTCGATCGAATTCTCGATCGGCACGACGCCGAGATCGACCTCGCCCTGCTCGACTGCGTCGAGCACGTCAGGAACGGTGCGGTACGCGACGTGCTCGGCCGCGGCGAGATCACGCTGCGACAACAGGGCCTGCTGGGTGAACGTGCCGAAGGGTCCGAAGAACCCCACCCGTTTCGCTGCGCTCGCTGCCATCGGGGCAAAGACTACGGGCCGGCCCGGACGCCGCCACGTTCGTGGTCACTCGGGCTCTTGTGCCCGCGACGTGGCACGATGAGCGGGTGGACGAACTGAGCTTGCGAGCGCTGCTCGACGATGTGCAGGCGGGCGTGATGTCGCCGGACGACGCGCTCTCGCGCCTGCGGCGGTTGCCGTTCGCCGACGTCGACGGCGCAACGGTCGACCATCACCGGCATCTGCGCTCAGGGCTCCCGGAGGCGATCTACGGTCCCGGCAAGAGCCCCGCCCAGTGCGTCGCCATCGTCGGCGAACTCCTCGCCCACGGAACCGGGCCGGTGTTGTTGACCAGGACTGACGAGGCGCAGCGCAGCGCCTGTCTCGATGCCTATGGCCCGGCCGTCGAGGCAAGCGGCGCCATGGTGTGGCGGCTCC